>JBAXEZ010000116.1:0-1543 GCA_037140195.1 archaeon | reverse complement strand
CAGTTAATGCTGCGCCATGTGTAACGCCGTTTAACTTATCAAAAAAATCCATAATCAATCCTGCGGGAATTCCGACGATAATTTTCAAATCACCATTAGACATCCATTCTTCTTCCTGTTTAAAGTCAGAAACAACTCCATAAGCCTTTCCAGTATATTGTGCCGGGATAATAACTCTTACTTTTTTGACTTCAATTTTCATAGGAAGGATTCTTTGTATTTGTTCAATAATTCCTGCAATTTGTTTATCCATTGCTTCATTTTTAACATGAACGTTCGCTTCCTTCAAAGCAGACATAATTCTATCAGGAGTATAAGGTAATCCTTGAGGGGAAATTGCATTTTTGGATAAGAAATCGACAACTTGTTTATATTTGCCCTCTTGCATTTTTTTCAAATATTCTGCAGGTAAAACAATTTCTCCATGAGTAAGAATTCTTAAACAAACATCATCAAAATTAGAAGTTCCAAAATCAATTTCTAATTCATCCATTGAAGCCTGTTCTCCAGATTTTAAATTATGAAAAACAGCACTAGTCAAAACAGCAGAACCGAGATTACTACTTTTTCCCTCTCTAATTTTCAAAGCCTCTTCTAAATCGACGAGAATTTCATATTTCTTTCCTTTTTTTGTAACTCTTGCTTCAGTTTGTGTCATTTTGCGATATTTTACTCACTTTTATTTTTTTAAATTGAAAAATCGCAAGGTTGCGTTTTTGAGCGGAGCGAATAGCAACCACTAACGGGCTTTTTCGGTCGAACCGATAGTTCGAAATTATTCGAAAAATGCCCTGCATTTTCAAGCGAAACTTCTAATCTATTAAATAGAATCGGGTTTATAATCTTTATGCTACTTTAGAAATCTGTTCCCTTCGATCTAACTATTCTCTTATCTTTTTTAATAATTCCTACATCAAATCTTGCCTTATCAAAATTTTCTTCTTGCAGTTCTTTAAATATTCTTAATGCAAGTTTTACTCCCTCTTCACAAGTTAAATCTTGTTTGTATTCCTGTCTTAATTTTTCTTTTACTTTTTCATCATTTTCTCCGATAGCATTTGCTTTGTATTCTAAATAATTTCCGGAAACATCTGTTGCATAAAGTTTTGGAGAACCGTTATATCCTGCAATTAGTAAAGCCACACCAAACGGTCTTGCTCCGCCGTATTGTGTAAATTGTTGCTTAACATCTGCTATATCCTTAACAATCGATTCTACAGATGCCTCTGAGTCGTAAGTAACTCTATGTTGTTGTGCCAAAACTCTAGCTTTGTCAATCAAGACTCTCGAATCAGAAACAATTCCTGCAGCAACTGCCATTATATGCTCGTCTATTTCAGAAATTTTATTAGCAGAACTTTCAACTATTAATTTGTCCTTTTGTCTTCTATCAGAAACAATAATTACTCCGTCTTTACAAATAAGTCCAATACTTGCACTTCCAAGTCTAACTGTTTTTTCAGCGTATTCTACTTGTAGAATATGTCCATCCGGCGAAAAAGTTTGCGCTGCTCGGTCATATCCCATAACTTGATGTTGCATG
>JBAXEZ010000115.1:0-1628 GCA_037140195.1 archaeon | reverse complement strand
ATTCTTCTCTTTCTGTTGGAAGTTATTCTGCTTATGTAAACTGTTCTGATTATTATGGATTTATTGGAAAATCAAATGTTGTTTCATTTGAAGTTTTTGAGACAGTTTCTCCCGTCATTAATTTATTTCCTTTGTCTAATAATACGAACACTACTAAAGAAATAATTTTTAATATATCTGACGATTCAAGTATTGTAAATTGTTCCGTATATTTAGACGGAGTATTTAATTCAACAAACAATTCTGTAATAAATAAGTCGACAAACAATTCGATAGTTATTAATGGTGTTTCAGAAGGAACACATAACAGTTTTGTTTCATGTATAGATGTTTATGAAAATACTGGGAATTCTTCAAATGTTAGTTTTATTTTGGATTTAACTAATCCAAGTTTGTTTATTTTATCCCCCTTAAATATTACTTACAATACTAGTGCAATAGAATTTAACTTTTTAATTTCTGATAGTTATCTAGATTCTTGTTGGTATAATTATAATGGGGTTAATGTTTCTATGAACTGTAGTCAAAATCTGACCCTTAACATTGCAAGAGATTCCCATGTTAATCTTTTTGCTTACTCAAATGATAGTTTTGGTAATTTAGTAAGTGAAAATGTTTCTTTTTATGTCTCTTCAGAGCCAGTTGTTGAAGTAGTATCTTTTTCTACTAGTGGTGGTGGAATTGCAAGTTTCAGTATTTCAGATTCCTCATTTGTAAATGGAATTACTAGAAATTTAGGAAAAGGAAGTTCTTTGAAATTTAATGTAAATAATCAAACACATAATTTAACTGTAAATAACGTTTCAAATAGCTCTATTAACATTACTGTTCAATCTTTTCCACAAGTATTTATCATGAAAGTGGGAGACATTTTAAATGTTGATGTAAATAATGATAGCATTAAAGATTTGGAAGTTAGTTATTTAAAGTATTATACAAATTTAGTTTCATTAAAAATAAAATCAATTTATTTACCTTATGAAGTTGCGGTTGTGAAGAATGAAACAAAGAATGAAAGTCCCTACGAAATCGGAAATGTAGTTCCTGAAACTCCTCAAGAGACTACGTCTAGATTGTTAACTGCTTTAGGGATTGTTGTAATCTTGGTTGTTTTAATTGCCTTATTCTTTGTGATTAGACACTTTTCTTTGTCTCGTAAGGAAAATAAGTTTATTCGTAGAATTCATTATACTAATAGATTTAATTAAAGGTCTTGAGAAGATTTATATATTCTTGTAACTCAGTTATTTTAAGGTGATTCGTAAGGAATCGCGTTAGAATTCTAAAGATAAGATGGATGAAGATAAAGAAACAGCGGATATAATCTCTGAAGCGGAACTTTTTCGCAGAATGCGTATAAAAGAATATACTACTTGGATTGGTCCTGATTATGTAAAACATTTAGATGAAACTTATGACCAAGTGCATGAGAGAAGATATTCTTGTTTTCTTTCAGTTGATATATATCCAGAACTTCGCGGTTTAGTTGCAAAGATAGGCATGGAAAGACAGCCACCTCAAGAGGTTATGGCTCGTGAGTTTGGAAAGCGAAATTGCCCTTATGGTGGTTGGTTTGATTGGCAGATTTGGATTAATTCTGGAGAAAATGTCATTCATGTGCAGAGAAG
>JBAXEZ010000114.1:0-1635 GCA_037140195.1 archaeon | reverse complement strand
CCCGACTTCTGCCACCAAAACACCCCTCCCAAATAACCCTTGCAAAACAAGGGTTATTTAATTTCGTTTTTTCTTTTGTCGTACGAAGGGTATAATTTGGGTATGGGTTACAAAATCAGAACATCTAAAACTGGGAGTGGTAAAACAGAAATACAAATAGTCCATTATCATAAAAGGAAAACAATTGTAGTTAAACACTTTGGATCTGGAAAGACGGAAACAGAGATACAGCAATTGAAAGAAAATGCTGAAAAGTGGATAGAGGAAGAATTAAATACCTATGGGTTGTTCAATATAAACGAAGACAATGCATTTATAGAAAAATACCAATATCTCGGTTTTAAATACTTTTATGCATATGAATTCTTGGAAAATATATTTCATAAATTTAACTTCCACAAATCTTTAAATGAATTGTTTAAAGATTTGGTAATCAGTAGAATTCTAGAGCCAAATTCCAAACGGGAAAGTTTGAATTTTTTAAATGAATTTATAGACAAGGAACATTCCTTGGATTCTTTATATAAACAAATTGTTAAATATGATGAAAGCAAAAAACAAAATTTAGAGAAACAAATAGTAGAGGTGGCTAAGGAGGAATTTGGTTTTGATTTTTCTTTCGTCTTGTATGATGTAACTACGTTGTATTTTGAATCTTTTGAAGATTATGAATTTCAAAAATCAGGGTATAGTAAAGACCATAAAGCTAATCAGCCACAGGTGGTGGTGGGGCTGGTGGTAACAAAAGACGGTCTGCCTTTAAGCTATCAAGTTTGGAAAGGCAATACATTTGAAGGTAATACATTCATACCAATCTTAAAAGCCTTTAAAAACCTACACAAGATAGATAAACTGACTGTGGTTGCTGATAGCGCCATGTTGTCCAAAATAAATTTTAAAGCACTGAAGGAAGAGGGATTAAACTATATAGTAGGAGCGAGACTTGGAAATTTAAAACAAGATACTTTGGAGAAAGTTTTAAAAAATTTTAAAATGCAAGACAAATATTCAACCAGAGTTGAAGATCTGATCGTTGACTATTCTTCAGCTCGGTATATTAAAGATTTAAGTGATTTAGAAAAACAACAAAAGAGAGCAGAAAAGTATCTTGGTGAATTATCTTTCAGAACTCCTAAGTTAAAATATTTAAAAACTGAACTTTTTAACAACTCTTTGAATCAAAAACTCATAGACAAGCATAAGAAGTTGCTAGGTCTGAAAGGTTATTATTCTGATCTAAATTTATCAAACAGAGAAATTATTAATTATTATCACAACCTATACAAGGTTGAACATGCTTGGAGAATTGCTAAGTCTGATTTGGAAACCAGACCCATTTATCATCACAAAGAAGAATCGATCAGAAATCATTTATTAATTTGTTTTATAGCTTTAACTATTTCTGTATACCTAGAATTAAAAAACAAAACTTCTATTACCCAAATAATTTATAATTTAAAGTCTATAACTGATGCCAAGATTCAAAACAAACTTAATGGCAATATACAGTATCAAAGAATAAAATTAACTGAAGCGGTGTTGAAGATGGAGAAAATGTCGTACTAACGGCAGAAGTCGGGATGAAGACTTAAACCTCCACGCCCTTTCTCGCGAGAGAAGTGAGCTTAGAAAAGC
>JBAXEZ010000113.1:0-1705 GCA_037140195.1 archaeon | reverse complement strand
ATATAAGAGGTAAGTGCTATGGGGATAGAAAATAAAAAACCTGCTAAAGCCAAATATATTATTTTTTTATTATTTATCATTTTCGAAATTTTTAGACACTTAATACAACGGGAATGACGAGAGGTCTCTTTGCTGTTTTCTGATATAAGAATTTTGAAATTGTTTCACCTAAATTATTTTTAATAAGATCAAAATCAACTTGATTGTTTTTAGTAGTAGAATCTTCTACTGATTTTTTAATGATTATTCTAACTTGACGAAGGAGTTCTTGATTTTCTTTAAGATATACAAATCCTCTAGAAATTAAATCTGGAGATTTTTTTAGCTTACCAGTTTTTTGATCTACTAGTGCAATAATCACAAACATGCCATCCTGAGCGAGCATTACTCGATCTCTAATAACAACATCTTGTACGTCACTTATTGCAAGACCGTCTACCATCATAGGTGCTGATGGGGCCTTTTCTTTCCTTAGCATCATCTTTTGTCCGTCAGAAGATATTTCAATAATAGATCCATTGTCAGGTACGATTATGTTCTCCTCAGACATTCCGAGTTCTAGTGCAAGTTCTTTATGTAATTCAAGTTGGTAATGATTGCCATGTATTGGAATAAAGAATTTAGGATGAGTTTTTTTATGAAGCCATTTTATATCTTCCTTGTTACCATGTCCTGTGGCGTGAACAAAATCTTCACCAGGAGTTCTATAGCTTATTATTTTGACTCCTTGGCGAGATAAATTGTCTTTAATACGTTGAACCTTTATTTCATTGCCTGGAACAATAGATGCAGAAAGTATTATAGTATCTCCTTTTTTTATTGCGAATTTAGTATGAGATTTATTTGCTGCACGACTAAGAGCAGCGAATTCTTCTCCTTGAGATCCAGTCATAAGTATCACTACTTTGTTTGGTGGATAATTTCCTGCTTCTTCTATTGGTATTATTGTATCTTTTTTGGGTTTAAAAAACCCTGCTTCTATTGCTACGTCTATGTTGGTTTTCATAGAACGTCCATCAATTGCTATCTTTTTCCCCAAAGATTCAGCTACTTTTACTACATGAGCCAGGCGAGTTATGTGTGAAGCAAATGCTGCTATTATTGTTCTGCCTTGTACTTTCTTTATTAAGTTCTCAAGCCCTTGGTGTACTTTTATTTCGGGCAATGAAAAACCCTCATTTTCTATATTAGTTGAATCAGTCATTAATAAAAGCACCTTGGCTTTGTCAAAGATTGAATACTCTTTTTCTTCTTCTTGCGATACAATACCATCTATTTGGTCTAGTTTATAATCTCCTGGTGTTACAATCCAACCATTTTTAGTTTCTATGATAACTCCCATCGAATCAGGTATAGTGTGAGTCACACCAAAAAATCGGATCTTTATTTTTCCACAAGTTATAGTTTCATTCTTCTCTACCACTTCTGCTTTCATCGCAGGCAGGTGAGGAAATTCAGCTTGTCTTTTTTTCATCATGAGTATTGATAAATTTCTGGAATAAACTTTCGGATTACCAATACGAGACAAGACCACAGGCACTCCTCCTATATGATCCAAGTGTGCGTGTGTTATCAAAAGAGCACGTATTTTATCTTTGTTTTCTTCAAGATAAGTAGTGTTTGGGATGACATAATCCACTCCAGGGGTTTCTTCGTTTGAAAAATGCATTCCTGCATCGACAATGATAATATCATTGTCGATCTC
>JBAXEZ010000112.1:0-1766 GCA_037140195.1 archaeon | reverse complement strand
ATTACTAACTAAAGTATTTTATTATAATGCTCCTTTAGATATTAGTATAAACGAGAAAAAATATTGGGAAATGCAACGATTCTTTGAAAACCTGAAAAGGCTACCTGGATTTAATGTTATTCTTTGTAAAAGAAGAAAGTATAAAAAAGATGATGGAAGTTATGGTTTCGAAATGAAGGGTGATGATGTTTATTTAGCCATCGATATGGTTTCCGGCGCTTATGAAAATATTTATGATACGGGAATTATCGTTTCAGGAGATGAGGATTTTGTTCCATTAATTAAAAGATTGCAGAAATTAGGGAAAAAAATTGAAAATGCATACTTTACAAGAAGTTCTTCTAATGCCTTAAAAAATTCTGCTAATGATTCTTTATGTTTGAATTACTTAATAAATTCAATCAGGAAAAAATAACTGCCCGGCATTGTCCGAAGACCATACCGGGGAAGATATTAAATTTACGACTTCTTTTAGGTTTAAAAAACCTTCGATTTACCAAATTTCCTCCATCATCACCTTTAAAAAAGCAGTCCGTTTCTTATTAATATGGCAGCAGTAAATAAAGACTATTATGAAATACTCGGCGTGAAGAAGACCGATTCTGAAGATACTATTAAGAAAGCTTACAAAAAATTGGCTTTGAAATATCATCCAGATAAAGCTGAGGCTAGTAAGAAAAAAGAATATGAAGATAAATTTAAAGAAATAAACGAAGCTTACAGTACAGTTGGAGATCCAGAAAAAAGAAAGAAATACGACATGGGTGGAGAGAGTCCATTTAGCGGTGGTCGTTCTTCAGGCTCAAGAGGCGGCGGAGGTTTCCAAGATATTTTCGGAGATTTATTTAGAAACGGATTTGGAGGAGATGACGATGAAGAGGAAGAAGTCGACCCAGACTTACGTTATGAAATAACAATAGAATTTAATGAGGCTGTTTTAGGGGTTGAGAAAGAAGTTTTAATTAAGAAAGATATTCCTTGTGAACTCTGCGATGGAACTGGTGCAGAAGATAAAGTATTCAGAAAATGTTCTAAATGTAATGGCCAAGGAAAAGTCAAAGTTACTCAGAGAACTCCGTTTGGAGTAATTAGCCAGGTAGGTAGATGTGACAACTGTAACGGAGAAGGACAGATAGCAGAAAATATATGCCCGCACTGTGATGGGCGAGGAGTTTTCGAGAATAGAGAGAAGGTTAAAGTTAAAATTCCGAAAGGAATTGATAATGGTCAAACTTTAAGGATTCCCGGAGGAGGAAACGCTACAAAAAATGGAGCAGAAGGAGATTTATATTTATTAATTAAAGTTAAACCACACAAAATTTTCAAGAGAAATGGATTTGATATTTTCATGGATTTGAATATAACTTTTGCTCAAGCAGCACTCGGAGCGGAAATAAATATTCCTACTTTATCAAGCGAAGAAATAAAAATAAAAGTTGCAAGCGGGACGCAATCTGGAAGCATTTTGAGACTCAAAGGACGAGGAATTCCAGTTTTGAATAGTCCAAGTCATCATGGGGATCAATTTGTTAATATTACTGTTAAAACTCCAAGCAAATTGAGTAAAGCTCAGGCAAAATTATTTGAAGAATTGAAAGAATTGGATGAATAAAATTATTCTTTAGGTTTGTCTTGAACTAAATTTGGAAGCTCTTCGAATAGCCCCATCATTAAAGTTATGCCACTGTTCATTTTAAAAGCCGTCTCTTCAAACTCACTTCTTCCAACAGGATCAGGCCTATTGTTCATTTGTCTTTCAACTTCAC
>JBAXEZ010000111.1:0-1801 GCA_037140195.1 archaeon | reverse complement strand
TTGAAAGATTTTAAGCAACTCATTCTCACGGAAATTGGAAAGGGAAAGAAATTTGCAATTATTACTGGTGGAGGGAAGCTTTGTCGTAGATATAATGATGCTGCAACTACAATTTCAAATTTATCAAATGACAAACTTGATTGGCTGGGAATTTACTCTACTCGCTTTAATGCTGAATTTTTGAGACTTATTTTAGGAAGTGAATATGTTGAAGAGAAAATAATTCTTGATCCGTCTTTGCCAATAAATTTTACAAAACAAATTATTTTAGGTGGAGGGTGGAAACCAGGGAATAGTACAGACCTTTGTGCAGTGTCTATTGCAAAATCCATTGGTGCCAAAAAAGTAATTAATCTTTCCAATACTGATTATGTTTATGATTCTGATCCGAAAGTTAACCCTGAGGCTAAAAAGATTGAGAAAATTTCTTGGGTAGATTATCGAAAATTGATTCCTGAAGAATGGAATCCAGGGCTCAATTCTCCGTTTGATCCGATTGCATCTAAGATGGCCGAGGAGAATGGTATTGAAGTTTGTATTATGAACGGTAAGCCGATTGATAATTTGAAGAAGTGTTTAAATGGAGAAGAATTTCAAGGGACAGTAATAGCAAATTAGGCACTAGGCACTAGGCGTTAGCAGAAAATGCTAAAGCCTAAAGCCTAAAGCCTAAAAATGATAATTATAAAAACAAAAGAAGAAATAGAAATACTACGAGAAGGTGGAAAACGCTTGGCTTTTGTTTTACAAAAAGTGAAGGAAAAAGTTGCACCTGGAATTTCGACTTGGGAGCTTGATGAATACGCAGAGAAGCTGATAAAGGAAATGGGGGATTATCCTGCCTTCTTAAACTATCGTCCAGAAGGGGCAGAAACGCCTTATCCTGCGTCTTTATGCGTATCGGTGAATGATGAGGTGGTTCACGGTATTCCTTCAAAGAATCGAATTTTAAAAGAAGGAGACATTGTTTCCCTTGATCTTGGTTTAAAACATAAAGGACTTTTTACAGATCATGCTGTTACCGTAGGTGTCGGAGAAATTACTAGTGCTTCAAAGAAATTAATTGATACTACTGAAAAAGCATTGTATGTAGGTATCGATGTATGTAGAGCTGGAAATAAAATAGGGGACATAGGAAATGCAATTGAAAAATTTGCTCGACCTCATAAATACGGTATTGTGGAAGTCCTAGCAGGGCATGGAGTTGGAAAATATATTCACGAAGATCCATTTATTCCAAATTATGGTAAAGCAGGAACTGGTGCGAAACTTGTTCCTGGTATGGTAATCGCTCTTGAGCCTATGTTAAACAATGGCACAAAGAATGTGACGATAGATGACGATGGTTGGACATTTCGCACTGCCGATAGAAAAAAAAGCGCTCACTTTGAACATACAGTTTTAATAACAGACGGAGACCCTGAAATTTTAACTTTAGTAAAATAATTTTTTTAAAATAAAAAACCGTATTTCCTATGGCGGAAATGCGGTTTTTGTTATTACTTTTGTTAGATGCAATGGCGGAATACGCGGTTGCAAGTTGGAACGAAAATCGTATTCGTTCCAACGAACTGTTTTTTGTTGGTGCGATTGGTTTATTTTTCTAGAACATCCACTCATCGTTCCAAAAATCACAATTACCATAATAGTCAGGTATTTTTTGCATTTCATAAAACGGGAATTTAGGATTTTCTAAACTTCTCTAAAAAGGGGAGCTTAGAAAATCCTATATTTCACAATAAATAAAAAACATGAATATTTTCAAATGAGATCTCCCTACCTTTAAATACGAAGGTTAAGG
>JBAXEZ010000110.1:0-1970 GCA_037140195.1 archaeon | reverse complement strand
ATCCTAGTCAAATTATCCGATTAATGCCTCACGATATTATTTTACCTTGCTGTCCAGATACTAAAGATGAAAGGGCAGATGATGTATTTTTTAATATTAGTAAATTTTTAGATGAAGAGTTAGAAAGTCTATATGGTTTACCTAAGTTCTATAATTTAAAGAAGAAAGAAGATTTAATTGGGCAGTTGGTTGTGTGTATGGCTCCTCATAATTGTGCGGGTGTGGTTGGAAGAATTCTTGGATTTTGTAAACTTCAAGGTTTGGTTGCAAGTCCCTTTATGCATGCTGCGATGAGAAGAGATTGTGATGGGGATGAAGCGGCCGTAATGATGTTACTCGATGTTCTTATTAACTTTTCAAGAAAATTTCTACCTTCTCATAGAGGAGGAACGCAGGACGCTCCTTTGGTTCTGAATGCACATATCCGAGCGGGAGAAGTAGATGACCAGATTCTAGACTTTGAAACTTGCTCGGCATATCCCTTATCTATGTATGAAGCAGCGGAACAGAGAAAACATTCTTCTGAAGTAAAAATTATTACTGTTAAAACTTTGTTAAAGGAAGGAAAAGATCCCTTTATTTATACCGGGTTTACACATGATACTACTAACTTTAATACAGGAATTTTCAATTCTTCCTACAAAATATTACCAACTATGAAAGAAAAAGTAGAAGCTCAAATGGATTTAGTTGAGAAATTAAGAGCAGTCGACGCCTCAGATGTGGCTAGATTAATTATTGAAAGGCATTTTATTAGAGATATTAAGGGTAATCTCAGAAAGTTTTCTCATCAGCAGTTTAGGTGTGTGAATTGTAATGAGAAATTTAGAAGACCTCCTCTAATGGGTGTTTGTCATAAGTGCGGTGGGAAGATCTTATTTACTATTTCCGAAGGAAGTATTAGAAAATATTTAGAGCATGCAATTATGCTAGCTGATAATTATGGAATTCCTGCATATACAAAACAGGCGCTTCAACTAGTAAAGTTATATATTGAAAGTATTTTTGGGAAAGAAACGGAAAAGCAGGTTGATCTCAAAAAGTTTTTCTAACTTTTTATCAACCTTCATGTAGCCTGCGGCTAAAGCAAGTAGATTTGAAGAAGTTTTTCTGACTGAAAAACTCCATGCGACCTGCGGTCAAAGAAATTATTTTAACTTTTTAACCCGGGTGTTTCCGATGGAGTTTTCAAAACGGCCAGTAATATAATATTGTAGGAATTAATAGACAGAACATTAAAAGACCCTTCTTTATTCCAAAATATTGAACGGCTAACCCTAAGCAAGTTGAGGTTGCTAAAACGATAATTCCTATGTGTCCAGAGATTAACAAAACTGCAAGAGTTAAAAACATAATTAATATCTTTGAAACTAAAGGATAATTTATTCTATTTATTTTAGTAGCTAGGGCTTTTGATAGTTTTATAGTTATAAAAAAAGAAACCAGCCCTACTATTAAAACGGAGGCAAGAATAATTAAGAGTTCTTGGGTTGCTATTGTGCCTATTTGAGCTATCGCAGCGGCCGAACCTGTTCTGGACTTATTAATTATTATTAATGTTATTATAGACAAAATAGAAACGACCATATTTATTGTTCCATTCATTAAAAGAAATTGTTTTCTTTCAATTTCTCCAAATATTTTAGAACTGATGGCTGTTGCCTGTGAACTTCCAAGCCCTGGAAGGAAAGAGCAAAGAGGAGAGACTAATAAACTCACTATTGTTGGTTTGAATAATGTTTTAATTTTTGGTTTTTCGATATAGTCTTCTTGTGTGGGAATGCTTGCTTTTTGGTTTACTGAAAAAATTAGCCCCGAAGTTCCAAATAATCCGGTCAATAGAGGTAGAAGAGGTTGGTTCAAGTTCAAATTTAATGAAGCAATTCCTAAGAAACCTGCTAAAATTGAAATGAATATTGCTAGTTTAATATTTTCATTGTCTATTAAAATCATAACAGATATCCAAATTA
>JBAXEZ010000109.1:0-1986 GCA_037140195.1 archaeon | reverse complement strand
TTGCTTTTTCTATTGTAATAAATAAACCTTTTGGACCTTTTTTATATGAATCTGATATTTTATAATCTTCAGTGATTAAATGTAATACTCTATCTAAACGTTCTTTCAAAAATTTTTCATCCATATACTTTGCGCGCCCTGAAAGGAAAAGTTCAATCTTGATTCGGTGTCCTTCCTTGAGCCACTTAGAAGTTGTTTTTGCTTTTAACTCAAGGTCATGATCTCCAGTACCGATTTTAATCTGAATTGATTTTGTTTCGGTTGTCTTTGCTCCAGCTTTTGCTTTTTTAAGCTTTTTACTTGCTTCATATTGATACTTTCCAAAATCCATAACCTTCGCGATTGGAGGATTAGAATTTGGGTTTATCTCAATAAGGTCCATGCCCTTACTTTGTGCAAGTTCTAGTGCTTCTTTGATGCTCAAAACTCCAAGGTTTTGATTTTCACTATCAATGACCCGTAATTCGGAAGCTCGTATTTGGTTGTTTATTCTTTCTCGCAATTGATTTCTTTGAAACGTCTAAACTAGGTAGATAATAGCTTATTTGCCGTTCAAAGTCAACCGGACCTTATTAAATAATGAATCGATACGTTCTTGTGTCTTTGCCTCTCCGTAAATACGCACTATTGGTTCAGTGTTTGAAGGATGAACATGGACCCAAGAAGAATCTGGCCAAGAAAGACATATGCCATCTACTTCTGTGCTTTCTGCTTCAGGGAACATACCTTTAATTTTTTTATAAGCTGGTTGTAAATCTTCGGGTGCTGGATATTTTTCTTTTTTCATAAAATACTTTGGGAAACTTTCAATTATTTCTGAAATTGGTTTATTTTCTCTTGCAATAAGTTCTAGTACTAAACCTATTCCGACAAGTGTGTCTCTACAGAAATTTATAGTAGGGAATATAATTCCACCATTGCCTTCTCCTCCTAGTATCGCATTTGTACTTTTAATTAAATCAACAACATTCGGTTCTCCAACTTTTGCAAAGTTCATTTTTGCACCATATGATTCTGCTACATCTCTGCCCATTCTGGAGGTCGACATATTAAGCACAATATTTTGCTCATTTTCATTTTGAATTTTTGATAGAACACTTTTTATAGCAAGAACAATAGAATATTCTTCAAATAAAACTTCTCCTTTTTCACTTACAACTACGAGTCGGTCTGCATCTGGGTCCTGCGCAAAACCGATATTAACTTTATTTTTTGTAGCTAACTCACTTAGCCCCTTTAGGTTTTCTGGGTTTGGTTCTGGCATATGGGCAAATTCTCCAGTCATTTTTTCATTTATAACAAAAACCTCACAACCTAATTCCTTAAATAATTCTTTTGTGATAAGACTACCTGTTGCGTTGATTGGGTCATGTGCGATTTTAAATTTTTTACTTTTTATAAGTTTTACATCTATATGTTTTAAAACTTCTTCAATATGAAGTCTTCGGTATTTATAATTATCAAAAGTAAGTTCTTTGTCTTTTTCTTCTGGTACGAATATTTTTTCTTGGTCTGTTAGTTCTTCTTTTAGTTTTTGAATTTCGGCTGCCTCTTTTTCATTTGTAAGGAGCCCTGTTCCCATAATTGGCTTTAGTCCATTATATTCGATTGGGTTATGTGAAGCTGTAATCATAAAACCTCCATCAAAAGAAAGTTTTTTAGTTAAAAAAACCATCGAAGGTGTAGGAAGAATTCCTGCGTATTCTATTTCTACCTCTTCTTTTCCAAAAGCATTTTTTACAGCTTGAAAAATTAGTGGACCAGTTTTTCGAGTGTCACGTCCGATTAATATTTTTTTACCACCATTACTTTTGATCATTTTTGCGAAGGCCCTCGCATATTCGAAAGAAATTTGCTGGTCTAAGTCTTTACCCCAAATTCCTCGATACCCTGATGCATTTAGTTTTCTTTTTTGTTCCATTTCATTATTATATGCTAATATTTAGTTATGGCAAATTATGCGGAAAATCGAAAAGTTTATTTCAA
>JBAXEZ010000108.1:0-1990 GCA_037140195.1 archaeon | reverse complement strand
ATCTTACATAGTTTAGATTTTAGATTATATTCTTTAAATAATACGGTTAATTTTAGTTCTAATTATGGCCTTGCACCTGGTTCCTTCTATACTTATAATATAAACTTTTTAGAAGGTAATTTAGAAAAAATTGAAATTACTCCTATTGTTCAGTATAATGGTGGTCAGGAAGAGTGTTCTAAAATATATGTAAATTCTATTCGACCTTGTTTCGGCGAAGAAGTTTCTTTTGCAGAACCAGAATATTATTTGGATGCAAATTTAAATGTTATTTTAATAAACGGAGCTCTAAATAATACTTCTAATATTAGCACAAATATAACAGATAATAATACAAGCAGGTCTTCTGAAATTCTAAATATTTTTTCTAGTAAGCCTCAAAAGAAAATATTAACTTTTATTTTTGAAGAATTTAGCGAATCTTTAGGTACTATTGATGAAATTAGACATCGTATTTCTGTGGTTCTTCCAGAGAATAGTTCTAAACAGTTTTTGACTCCAAGGATAACTATTTCTCCAAATGCTTCAATTATTCCTTTTTCTGGAATTTCTAAGAATTTTACTAATCCTGTTGTATATACGGTAACTGCTTCGGACAATAGTACTCAGCATACAGTATACACGACCGTTTTCGTTGCTCCTGTTGATAAAACTGGGGAGATAACTTTAGACAACGAGCTAGCGAGTACTATTAATTTAACTGACTCGGAATATAATGAAACTTGGTTAGCTGCACAATGTGCTAATGGTTCTTGTAGTATTTCACTGGAGGATATCTACTGGGGGAATGAAACTCCTGTTAATGTTCCTCCTATTACAACTACTGTTTCTAGTACTGTTGCGGGCGAATGGACTAATAATTTATCTGCAGCTAAACAAATGGCCTTATCAAATAAAAATTTTTATATTATAAACTATGGAAATTTAAAAGACTGTACACAATGTAGGTTAGCAGAGTCTAGTGTGTTTAATAAATCTGAGTTTAAAGAATGGGCGAGAGCAAATGGGATTGCAATGTTCTATGCAAATTCTGATTACAATGGTATTGAACCAATTAAGACAGTTTATACACGATATATTTTACCTATGTTTAATACAAGACCGACTATCGATCTTCCGCAAATTATTATTGTTGGCTATGAAAGTGACGGTGCTGTTGCAGCATTTAACTTTGTGCCTGGAAAAAATATTAATGGGATAAGTGCAGTTATGACTCCTAAAGGATTTATTCAAATTGTCGATTCTTATACTGTAAAGTATAGAGTAAATGTAATTAACCTTAATCTTTCTCCGCAAAACAATACCCTTAATATCTCTGCTATCATTTCATCAAATATTTCTTCTTCTAATGTCAATTGGACTATTGCTAGTAATGTATCTGCAAATTGCACGTATGTTGGGATGTCTAGGAGATGCGATTATGGAATTTATAATAGAAAACCAACAGCAACTACTGGTTCTGAAGCTGGACAATGGACTTATGATTTGGTGGCTGCAAGAGCACTCGCTAAACAAAATAATAAATTTTATCTAATTAAATTTTCTT
Organism: archaeon; assembly: GCA_037140195.1. Lineage (GTDB taxonomy): Archaea > Nanobdellota > Nanobdellia > Pacearchaeales > GW2011-AR1 > CABMGO01. The sequence continues at coordinate 444 of JBAXEZ010000108.1, read as the reverse complement.
CAGATAATTGTGCGTACTGTTCTGCAGCAGATAATTTGATTTTTTTAAAACCCGAGTTCATTAAATGGGCGGTTGATAATGGCCTACCTTTAGTATATGCGGATAGAACTTCTTTGGGGACAACTTCCTCTGGAACACTTTATGCACATTCTGAACCCGGAAATACTATTCAAAGATTATATCCTGGGTTACAGTATTATCCTACAATGATTCTAGTTGAAGGTGCTGGAGATGGAAAAAGAGAGATTGGAAGATTTGTCGTGAGGGGTGGCTCATTACTCACACCTATGGATTTTGTTAATAAAACTAAGAGTATTATTGGTCCTTGATTTATCTGTCTTTTAAAATTTTTGAAGTGAGCAAAATTAATAGTACTCCAAATATTGTAATTACTACTGCCGTATAAATTTTTGTTGAATAATGATCTATTGGTAAATCTAGTAC
>JBAXEZ010000107.1:0-2004 GCA_037140195.1 archaeon | reverse complement strand
CTAGAAAAGTTTGTTTGAAAGTTTTTGATATTTATCCAGACTATGAAAATTTACAGAATAATGAACAAGAAATTCTAGATGAAATAGAAAAAGAAGAAACAAAGTTTAATTTAACACTAGAGCAAGGAATAAAAGAATTTGAAAAAATTATTCTAGACAAAAAAGAAATAGACTGTAAAAGTGCATTTCTACTGTATCAATCCTATGGTTTTCCAATCGAGATGACTGCTGAATTAGCTAAAGAAAAAGGAATTGTAGTAGATGAAAAAGGATTTGAAACAGAATGTAATATTCATCAAGAACTTTCTAGAACGTCTTCAGCAGGAACATTCAAATCAGGCCTAGCAGATAACACAGATGCAACAAAAAAATTACATACTGCAACCCACCTATTAAATCAAGCACTGAGGGCTGTTTTGAAAGATGATAACATAAAGCAAAAAGGTTCAAATATAACTGCGGAAAGATTAAGATTCGATTTTAATTTCCCTAGAAAGCTAGAGCCTAAAGAAATCAAAGAAGTGGAAGACTGGATTAACGATAAAATTGATGCAAAGCTTGAAGTAAAAAGAGAAGAGATGAAATTAGATGAAGCAACAAAACAAGGTGCCCAAGCAGAGTTCGGAACTAAATATCCAGAAATAGTTTCAGTTTATACGGTTTCTGATAAAAAAGGAAAACCAGTAAGTAAAGAAATCTGTACAGGCCCACATGTAGGAAATACTTGCGAATTGGGGAAGTTCAAAATAACAAAGGAAGAATCGAGCGCGAGTGGCATAAGAAGAATAAAAGCAACTATAGAATAAAATTCTAAAAAATAAAGAAAGCGCCGAAAATCAGCGCAAATAAATATTACTTAAAGTAATTAACAACCGGTTCGTAAAATCCTAAATACCAGATTAACGCTGCATCTATTACAACAGAAGCGATTTCCATTGAAGTCAATGCCATTAGGGCGCTTATTGCAAGTAGAACTAAAACAACGATTCTAGCCCAGCTCTGTCCTTTCCATAGCCCTCTAGCTATAAAGAAATCTAGAACTGCAAAACCAATAATCACTAATCCCAAGAATATAAGGCCTACAACACCCACTGTTGTTAACCAAACATATTCTGGAGCCAATTGAGTTATTAAAGTACCTACTACTGCGGAACCCGCAATAAAAAGTAATCCTAAAAGTAATGTGAACACTGCACCAATATATCCTAGTACAGAAAGAATACTTACTCCCCAATGTCTCTGATTACTGCTTCTCTTAACAATTTTTTTTACCATTTTTACCTCCCTTCTAAATATATTAAAACTATCTCCTTAACTTTCTTTTGGCAATAATACGTTCGAGTACATTAAAATGTCTATCTAGTCTTTTGAATCTTCTTCTTTTTGAAAGAACGTAAATCCAGTAAGCAACAACTGCAACCAAAAAGACTCCTAATAATATTAAATTAATCGGTTGGATACCTTGTTCCTCCGCTATCACATTACCTGTAACCTTGAGCCCTATGAAAGAACCTAGTCCAGGAATAAGGACAAACGGCAAAAATTTCCACTTTTTCTTGACTTCCTTGCCTTTAAGATATTCTAAAAACTTATTTTTCTCACTAGAGTGCAATTCTTTAAAATACTCCGTTTTATAATACGGGACAAGCCCCTCTCCCATAGATCCCCTAACTTTTTGTTCTATCCTAATCATTCTTTCGATCAAATCACATGCCAAAAAACATTTCTTTTCAGTCTTATTCATATCACAAAGATCCTTTTGTTCAGATTTCTTAAAAATTCCTATTTGCATAAAATTCCTAATTAATTAGACTATTTAAATATTACTGGCCAAGATACTATTCTACGTAAATGCTAGGTTTTCCAGGTAGTGCCTTTTTTGCTTTTCCTTCGGGATCAAACTTCTCAGGGTTATTAACTGCAAAAATTTTAGTGGGCTTTCCAAGTGCCTTTTCTATTTTATTTTTATCTATCTGTTTAATTTCAAATGGCATTACATATAAA
>JBAXEZ010000106.1:0-2079 GCA_037140195.1 archaeon | reverse complement strand
TAAATTTTTGTTTAAGCATAAAGGAGTATATTATACTGACAGGAGAGGGAGGAATACTAGAAATTACACAAAAGTATTTTTAGTAGAAACAACTGGGAAATTAAAGATTGCTAATGAAATAAAGTATTCGGGTTATTGGAAGCCGGGCAGTAAAATCCCTATTAGTCCTGGAACAAAAATTATGATTGATAAATATTTAGCGATGAAAAAGTCTACTTGAAAACATTTAAAAGATAGCGCGTATTAATATTTTAAAGAAGAGTTCTGTGATAATTTAAGATGGAAGTGCAACCTAAAGAATTAGTAATCGGGATAGGAGATTTACACGGTCACTACCATGCACTCGAAAAACTTGCAAATGGATTACAAGAGGAATATCAAATCTTTTCGGGAGATAATCAGTTGAGGAGTGGTGTTGAACTTGTGTTTACCGGAGATTATATTGACAGGGGAGATAATAATCTAAAAGTGATAGATAGAATGATTGAACTGGCTAAAAATTCTAATGTTGTTGAGTTGTTCGGAAATCACGAATTACTCGCTCTTGCAGACTTGGGAAATGCACAGGCGCTAGTCGATCAGAATAAGGGCGCGATGAGTTATAGTGTAACACTCCATGGAGGTAATGGGGGATACAACTTTGTGAAAGAATTCTCAAGAGACGATAAAGAAAGTCTTGCAAAATATGTAGTGGAAATGAGTAGAACTGGTAGAATTGGTGGCTGGATAAGAAAGTTAAAACCTTTTTATTTGACTAGTTCTGGTAGAAAGAGTATATTATTTATTCATGGTGGGCTTTCCGATCAACTCGATGTTCCGAAGGATTTAGAAGAATATTTTGAATATTTTACAAATAGAATTATGACTACTACGGATATTTTTGGTGGTTCATTTAAGAAATATTTCGATACTAGACGCTTAGGACCAGAAAGTCCGTTTTGGGATAGAACTATGCCTGATATGTCTCAAAAAGAAATTACCCGTAGACTCGAAAGGGTTGGTGTTGATATAGTAGTTACTGGACATACGCCGCATAGAAAAATAGAAAGTTATTTTGGTAAAGTATTTGATATTGACGTTGGCATGAATCCTAGATACGGAGAGAATACTCCGGCAGCTATTGTTTTCAGAGAAGGAGTAGCTTATTCGTTTGATGTTTTGCGTGGTGAAGTTAAATTATAATCCTAGAAAATTTCTTACCGGGTCGTCTAGTGGGGAAGGAAGTAAAACTTTAGATAGGTCTTCTTTCCAATCTCTTTTCTTCTTTTCCGCGATAGTTTTCATTTCTTCAGTATATCTTCTTAATCCTTCTAAAAGCAATGAACATTCTTGAGGGAGTATTCTTCCATTCTCGCCAGTACCTATATGCGCAATTTGATTATGGTATGCTGGAATTTCAGTTAAGCTTGTATGGTAGGCTCTATTTTCTTTTCCCACTGGTACAAATCTTCCGAGTAAACACCTAAACAAATGATAATGGTCTTGCATTGCGTGATGCATTTCATGTTCGAAAATGCCGGATCTAAAAAATTCAGGACTAGATTCAAAGGCGTCAGGAAATACTAATATTGTCGGCCCTATTTGCCCCATTAGTGCAGGTCTTTTGTCTTCTACAAGTTGTTTTGGCACATATTCAATTATTGAAGTAAACTTTCTATACTCTCCAAGATTAATTTCTTTTAAAAAATTTCTTCTTAAAGTAGGGTCTTTCTGTGCGGCTCTGTAGTATTGTTCATTTATTTTTGTCATGTACGGGTCTCCATTTCGTAAAAATAAAGGGTAACTTTCTTTTTTAAATGTTACTCTTTTATAGTAACTAAATATATTCTTTATTAAATTGTTTTTGTCAAGGTTTAAATAAATGTTTGATTAGGTAATAATATGAATTATAAAGAATATTTGGAGCTGTTTGCAGAAGATTTTAATCTTATTTTTAATAGCGTGCAGAAGGGTTCTACGGTAAGTAAAAGGGCTAAAGAACATTTACTGAGGATACAAGTCATGACTTTTCATCTTCATGTAGATTATCTATTGAATGAAATTATCAAAAATAAGTTTGCGACAAATATGGGTTTAAAT
>JBAXEZ010000105.1:0-2095 GCA_037140195.1 archaeon | reverse complement strand
ATGTTAAAAGAGAGAATTGTGGAGATTCATAAAGAGATTAATTCACAAGCAAATCTTGTTGTTGCTGTCAAGTATGCGAATGAAGAGCAAATAAAAGAAATTATTGATTCTGGGGTTGACATCGGATTTAATACTTTCCAACAATTTGAAGAAGTTAGTGGGAAAAATGACTTAAGTAAAATAAAAGTTCATTTCATCGGAAGAATACAAACAAATAAAATTGGAAAGATTGTTCGATTTAAACCTTATTTAATTCAAAGTGTTTCTTCTTTTGAAATTGCGAATAGAATAAATTCTGTTTGTTCTGAGTTAAATGTTAAACAAAGAATACTTCTGCAGCTTAATACAGACTCTGAAAAAATAGAAGGTTTTGATATTGATGATTTTGAAAACGAAATAATTAAAATGAGAAATTTAGGAAATATTGAAATTTGTGGTTTGATGACAATTCCCCCTGAAAAAGAGAAGATTGGAGAGGAGAAACTTAGAGAGATTTATAAGAAAATGAAATCAGAGTACGACAGAATTCCTGCAAATTTAGGATTAAACTTTAAGTTTTTGTCCATGGGAATGTCAGAAGATTATTTAATTGCTATCGCTGAAGGCGCAAATATAGTACGAGTTGGTAGGAAGATTTTTCAAAACGAACATATTTAAACACAAGGTTTTGTTAGTTGCTATGGGTGAACTTAACGTTAATTTTAAGAAAATAAATTCTTTAGCGAAAAAGAAAATCCACGATAGAGAAAAGAAAGTAGATAAAGAACACGCTGAATCTAATAAGACTGAACAGAAAGGACTGTTCTAGATTGTTAATAAGTGGAAATAAATCAATTTAAATATCCCAACTAGATAGTATAAATATGAAAAACTTGTTGAAACTTGTCGCTTCGATTGTTCTTGTTTGGATAGTGGGCGTATCTGGATCCCTATTTACTGCGAGTTCAATTAATAGTTGGTATTCTTATTTAGTTAAGCCGTCGTTTAATCCTCCTAGTTGGCTTTTCGGTCCTGTCTGGACTATTTTGTACATCATGATTGGCGTTTCTTTGTTTTTAGTTTGGACTACCAAAGCTAATAAAATCTTAAAGAGAAAAGCATATTGGATTTTTGGAATTCAGTTAGTATTAAACGCGATGTGGAGTGTTGCCTTCTTCGGAGCGCATAATCCGGGCTTAGCATTCATCGTAATCGTTCTTCTTTGGATCTCGATAATACTGAATATAATAGAATTCTATAAAATAAAGAAATTTACAGGTTATCTTCTAGTTCCGTATTTCTTATGGGTAAGTTTCGCCGCAGTTCTTAACCTAGCGATATATTTGTTAAATTAAAAAATTATTTCTTTGTTTAATATTTTGAGACAAATGATTTCTGTGCAAATAAAGTGTCGGATAGTTACGGGTAAAGTTCCAACTAGTATGTTACTCTCGGAATGTTGTCAACGTGAGTTGATAAAACAAATACCTTGGGAGTACCGAGTAAATCGGTTCACTCAACGTTTAACTAACGTTAAACATTGAAAGGAGGTAAAACAAAAAATGGAAACAACATATAAAATAAAGGAAGAAGGATTACTAGAACTACCTATGTGCATGGCAGGCTTATTGGCTACAATTGGAGGGGTTTTTGTCACTCCAGTATCTAGCCTTACATCATTAGTTTGCGGAGTTCTCGATGGTTACTCTGGTCAGATGGAATATCCTCGAGAAGTTATGCAAGCTTCTGATCCGCTACTTGCTGTATCAACCGGTAGCTGGGCATTATTGGGTCTTGTAACAATGTATGATACAAGACAAGGAGACTACCAAACAAAAGAAAGCCTTAACAGAAATGCGAAATTCTGCTTGGGTGCAAGTCTTACGGGATTTGCTTGTCCAGCCATAAGTTATGGTATCGGTACTGCAATAGGTGCGACATCAAGATTATTTATTTAATTTAATTTTTAAAAAAAGAGGTGATAAAGATAAATAGAATTATTTCTTCAACAGATTCTTAAAACCTGGCGTCCATTCGTCGCTAATCATTAAAACTGAATCGACTGTTTTTATCATATAGGGGAACTCCTTTTTCAATGATTCAATCAGGCCATAAT
>JBAXEZ010000104.1:0-2187 GCA_037140195.1 archaeon | reverse complement strand
AATATATGAATCTATTTTATAAATCTTTATATCTACTCTTCATCTGTAATAAATCCAAATAACTTAGAAAAGACTCCTTCTGGTTTTCTATCTTTGTAAGCATTAGGGCCAATTATCCTAAGAGCAATCTCATTATACTTTCTAGAAACCTTGCTTTTGGGATGTGTATGCACCACCGCATCTCTTTTATTTAATGCTTTTTTAACCGAGGCATCTTCAGGAACAACCCCTATTATCTGAGTTTCTAACATGGACTTAATAGAGGGTAGTGACATCTCATAATCTTGATTTCTATGTCTTGTAACTATTACTCCTTTAACATCTTTTTTCATTTCCCTAGCAACTTTAACTGCTTTTAGAGCATCCGTAACAGATGGCATCTCAGGGTTTGTAACAATGATTATTTCCTCTCCTGCCTCTAAAGTGGCCATGGCTTCCTCAGAGAAACCCGCAGCAGAATCTAAAATAATAAAATCGGCCCTATCTTTTAACTGTCTGATAACTAGGGGGATTCGTTTTGTATTAAACTTAGTAATTTCTTTTACCGAAAGAGAAGAAGGAACAATCTTAGTGCCTGAGGAATGCTCGTAAATCGCCTCACTAATATCTGCCTTGCCCTTTAGAACATGGTTTAATGTAACAGGAACTATTGGTGCGCCAAGGTGAATTCCAATGTTTGGAGTATTCAGATTAACATCCACAATAATCACTTCTTTGTTCAATTTGTTCAATGCAGCCCCGAGATTGATTGCAGTAGTTGTTTTACCAACTCCTCCTTTCCCGGAGATAATTGCTATGATTCTGCCCATTTTAGACAGAGAGAAATTGTTTCGTCTCGCTTATAAATCTTTCGAGTATGTCTGCATACTCCTTTAATTTGTCCATATTAATATCTGTTGTGCCATTTAATTCAATTATTTTCAAATTTACATTCTTTCTGAACTCGCCTTCCCTGGTCTTTTTAGTGTCGGGAATACGTTTAAAGAAAATATACAGTGGAATCGCTTCTTGAACTGCTTTTTGTTTTTTAAAATAAAGTTTTAAGAATTCTATTTTTTGCTTTGGAGACTCAGGCATTTGTTTTATCTGGCCATTATCAAATGCCTTTTGGATTAGCGCATCAAAACTAATATCCATCATACTTTTCCAACGTGCTAACAAATTTAGAATAACATCGCAAGTCTTTGTGTATTTCATACTAACATACAATAGATGATCCGCACTAGTTTTCTCTTTAAGTATCTCAGTTATCATAATTCATATTCACTACAATTTATAGAACCCCTATGAGAAAAAGGGTGTATTTATATCTTGTGTTTTTTGGTCAAATCGTGAGATTATTCTTTTTAGTAAAATTATACTATTTTTTAGTCCACTTTCGGTCAAAATTTTACACTCCTTACTGCCAAAAATCACTAATTTTTCTTTTTTAACAAATTCTAGATGTGCCTCTTTGTGTTTTTTTGTAAAAATTAGAATCTTTTTTATTTCTTCTACTTCTACGCTATTCATATACTTGTTCTGCTCTTTACTAAAAAAGAGCTTTGCTTTTTCTTCTTTACTCGCAGGTAAGATTTCTCCTCTTTTTGCTTCCAAATAAAGAAGAGCATCAATCAAACTAGTTGCTGTTTTTTGTAATTCTATTAAACATTTAGCTAAAATTCGGTTATCGTTCATCAATTTTAAAGTAACATCTAAAAGATATTCTGCAACCTTTAAATGTCGGTCGGCGTCATGTAGGGATTGCAGATACTTAACTTGCATTTTATTTTAGCGCAATAATTGCGAGAGCGATGTCTCCATCATTCTTCTTCAAGAAATCAATTACTTCGTCACGTGATTTATGTGTCTTTTCCATCACCATTTTTACATCATCATCACTAAATTCTTCTACAGGTTCTTCTTTTGCGGCTTCTATTCTCTCTGGACCAGAAATTTGATAAGAAACATTTCCTTGCATTGAAACCTTAAGAACGGAGGGATCATCTAAAATTATTTTTTTATCTCCGCATTCGATGATTACTCTTCTTGCATTTATCTCCGTCTGAGCTATGCCCATCTTTTTCATCATACCTTGCATTTGTTTAGGATTAATATTGCCGAACATAATTTTTAGAGAAGTTATATCTTTTTAAGGGTTTTGATTTGGATTTTTAGAAGGATTTTTATAGTTCCATATTATATAAC
>JBAXEZ010000103.1:0-2271 GCA_037140195.1 archaeon | reverse complement strand
ATTTATAAATTTAGTGAAAAGTATTTTAAACTTTTTTAAGAATTAAACTAATGTTGGTTTTTGTAAATATTCTATTTCTTCGTTCGTAAGCTTTAGTTCTTTTATTATTTTCTCATCTGTTATAATCTGTTTTAATAGGAGAAAGTCCTTCATAGCTTCTTTTACCGATGTGTGGCAATGCTTCGCATATTTTTCGCAGATTGTCTTCTTTTTTGCTGCTCTTTGGTTTTGCAGCCAGATTTTCAATACTCGGGAGGGTTTTTTGTAATTTGTCCAGCCAGTTCGATTATACTTTTTTGCTGCTGCAATTCCGGCTCCCAAAAAGAAGTTTTCGTATACTAGGAATCTCCAATGTTGTTGCCTATAGATTCTTCCTCTGAACACATCTGCTTTTGAAAGTGCATCGAAAGCCTTTGCGAGTTCTGTTCCTCTGTATTCATAAGGGATGTTTTCTTCGATCCATAGGAAAATGTCATCTACACTTAGGTTTACTTCATCGTAAATAGTTAGCATTTTAGTGTCTAGTTGTGCATTTTTGAAAACATACTGCAGTGCATTAAATACTGAAATCTCCTTATTTCTTTCTCCGGCTTCTTTCATAATAGTCTTTTCATCCATCTTGGAAAGCATTTGTAAGTCATTTAAGGATGCTCGGATATCTCCTCTAGCTTTTATCGCAATGGATGTTAAAACGTCGGCAGAAACGAAGACATTCTCTTTTAGACATATGTCTTGTAGAAGGTGTAATATATCTTTGTAGTCTATTTCTTTCAATTGCACAAGTTCACTTTTTTGTCTTAGTAGATTAAACTTCTGTTGCCAGATATCATTTGCGGTTATTATAATTGGGAAAGCAGATTTTTCTATTAGTCCTAATAATTCTGTAAGTCCTCCCCTGTCTCGCGTTGAGATTCCATCTACTTCATCTACTAGAATGATTTTACTTTTCTTAAATAAACTTCTTTGTTGTGAAGCGGGGCCTATTATTCCTGCAACCTTTTCTTTATTTCTCAAATCTGATGCGTTCATTTCTAAAATTTCGGCATCATATTCAAATGCAATTGCATAGGCTAGGGAAGTTTTACCAATTCCTGGGGGGCCGTGTAATGTTAGGGATTTTTTGCTAGGAAAATTTCTTAGAAATTGTTTTACTTTGTCTATTGCCAAATCTTGTCCTTTAACATCTTTAAAACAGGCGATCCTATACTTTTCACACCAAGGAATATTTTCCGGGTTTATCATTTTATTTTTTCCCGACGATGTTTGCGCCAGAATTTAATCCACCGCCCTGACCTGCTAGAATAAAACTCGCTATTAGAGCTTCTAATTGAATAAACTCATCAGATCCTTCAACTAATCTAAATTCTATTTCTCCAGTTTTTTCAGTTAGTCTAACTTTGATTTCATTGTCTATTTGTAAGTTCCAAATTTCCTTTTGTATTCCTTTTATTACGTCTTGTCCAGAAATAGATTCTTTTAACATGATGTCTAATAACTTCTCTCTTGATCCTTGAAAGTCTCCTGCGAGAGCATAGTCTAGTACTACTTTTATGTCTGAAGGTCTTGCTTTTGAAACAATGGTGTTTACTAAATCGGGAGTTATATTTGGGGAGATTGCTGCCGTTGCTTGTAAGAAGTTAATAACTCGTCTACAGTCTCCTTCGGATGCTTCGTATATAGTGTCAAATGCGTCAGGAGTAATTGTTAATCCTTCGTTTTGAATAATATATTCTACTCTTCTTTTAATGTCTTTTTTTTCTAATAATTGAAATCTGAATACTACACAACGAGACTGAATAGGATCTAAAATTTTGGAAGAGTAATTACACGAAAGAATAAATCTACATGTAGCTGTGGAGTTTTCCATAGTTCTTCTAAGTGCTTGTTGTGCTTCTCTTGTCAAGGCGTCTGCTTCATCTAGGAAAATAACTTTGAAAGGAACATCTCCAATTGCCTTTGTTCTAGCGAAGTCTTTTACTTTTTGTCTTACTACATCAATACCCCTTTCATCGGAAGCATTCAATTCTAAGTAGTTTTCTCTCCAGGAGTCGCCGAAAAGCTGTCTAACAATAATTAATGCTAGCGTAGATTTTCCTGTACCTGCCGGGCCTGCAAAAAGTAAATGAGGTATATTTAGAGAGTTAACTAATGATTTAACTCGTTTAATTATTTCCTCTTGACCAACAACATCCTCAAATTTTTTTGGACGATACTTCTCCGTCCATACCTCGCTTGTTTCCATAGTCTTTTTTCTCTTAGAAGGTTTATAAG
>JBAXEZ010000102.1:0-2424 GCA_037140195.1 archaeon | reverse complement strand
ACCCCCTACGGTATTGCTTTCCAGCAATTTCAACTAATAATTTATTTTTTGACTCTTCTCTAATTAAATAAAAATTGTCATCTTACAACCCCAGAGTCTTGCGACTCTGGTTTGGGCTTCTTCCTTTTCGCTCGCCGCTACTTAGGAAATACATATTTGTTTATTCTCCTCCTGGTACTGAGATGTTTCACTTCCCAGGGTATGCTCTTTTATCATAAAGACAAAAGTTATCAAGGTTTACTTGATAGGGTTTCCCCATTCGGAAATCTCCGGATCAAAGGTAGCTAAGCACCTCCCCGAAGCTTATCGCAGCAACGCCACGTCCTTCATCGCCTCTTAAAGTCAAGGCATCCACCGTACGCCCTTAAATTTCCTGTTAAGAAATTTGAAAACCACAAATCCTGACATTACATCAGGATACAAACAAAGCTTTAAAAAATTATCATCTCGACCGCTCGAGCATAAAAAATTCCTTAAAACTAATTTCTTGTCTATAACATTCAAGAGGAAGACCCTTATTTTTAGTAAAATCTACTAAAAGAAAAGACCCCTTTAGGGTTATGACAAGAGTTAAATTTTCAAAGATTCAAGCATTACTTACCAATTAAACCAAATAAAAAACCGCTTTTAGGGCGGTCAACAGACAAAAGAAAACGTCTATTGTTACCGCTTCTTTAACTTGTTTTTTATGATTATCATACTGATAAAATCCAGTATATATGAAAGCAAAAAAGATGTCAACCTGGATAACTTGGGGACATCTTTTTTCGTTTTTTATTATTTTTTTTACTATTTATTGTGGTAAAGCACAAGAAGTTTTACTTGCAAGTGTTTGAAGAGTTTGCTCACCACCCAAACTAGTACCGTCAGCAAATGTCCAAGTTGGATAACCTTGAATGTTTTTATCAATACAAATTTGTGTTTGACCTTTTCCGTCTTGAGTAGAACATTCAACATAAGGAAGTAAACTTTCTGAAGCTCCAAACAATTTCTTTTGATTTTGACAATGAGGACACCAGAAAGTACCATAAAATACTGCGCCTTTATCTTTAATGCACGTAGCAAGAGTATCATAATTCACAACACCCCCTTGCACACATTTAGTAGACATTTTAATAGAAGTAAATGGTTCACCTGTATTGCCTGCGTTACGCCACCCAACTATTGTCTCTAATTTGTAATTCTCTGTACTAGTAGTGTTTGGAAAATATTTTTTACAATATGTAAGTCTATCTAAATTTGCTCCAGAAACACCATCTGCATCTGTTTGCCAATTACCATTTATATCAACATGTTGATTTATTTTACCTGACCAATACATTATTCTTGGAGTTGTGTCTCCAGAAGGATTTATTGCTGGTGGTAATGGTGTTGGAGTTGGAGTTGGGATTGGAACAGGAATTGGTGTAGGAGAAGGAGTTGGTGTTGGATATATTCCAGAATCATTTATTGTAAATAAACTATCAGACCAATCTTGTATACCACTCTGAATTCCTGTTACAACTATTTTATAATGAAGACCATACTGCATAGAGGGCCATTCAACTTGTGAAGGTAATGTGACAACATAACTACCAGTACCAACTTTTGGATGAATAGAACCCATGCCAACAATAACCATTCCAAATCCAGAAGTCATGTTGTTGCTATCACCAAATAGATCAACAGTAACATCTTCGGAAGATAAACCTGTGTTACTCCATTTTACTTCAATTTTCTGTCCAGCAGTATAAGTCTCTCCACCATTTGGAGAAAGAACTGTAATTGAAGGAGTTGAAAAATTTGAAGAAACTATTTTAAAGTAACTATCACTTAAATCACAAACATCTTTACCTGCTTTGCAAACTTGCATTTGATATGAACCATCTGGAAGAAGATCAACGGAAGCACTTGCACCAACATTCCAAGAATAAGATGATCCGGAAATAGTTCGTGCAATCTCAAAAGGGGCACGTATAGGCATCATGGGACATTTCCCGCCCGTGCAAGGAGTATAGTAAGGAACTAAATTAATATCATAGTATCTCGGCAAAGGATCACAGAGTTGGCCAACTTTACATGTATAAGTTTCATTATCTTGCCATTTTATTGTTTGAATAGTATTTTTTAACCAAGTCTCTCCTCCATTTGGAGAAAGAACAGTTAAAGAAACTGGGTCAACAACGGAATTCCCTTGCACACATTTAGTAGACATTTTTAATGTGTAATAATATGAACTTGGATTATTTGGGTTTTGGACATTTCCAGCATCTTTCCAGCTTCCTATACCTTCTATTTTATAATCTTCTATACTAGCAGTATTTGGAAAATATTTTTTACAATATGTAAGTCTATCTAAATTTGCTCCAGAAACACCATCTGCATCTGTTTGCCAATTGCCATTTACATCAACATGTTGATTTACCTTGCCCCACCAAAACATAA
>JBAXEZ010000101.1:0-2453 GCA_037140195.1 archaeon | reverse complement strand
GTTATATTTAAGGATATTAATATATATAACCTGGCAACCATTAAATCAAGTATGGGAAGTATAATAGCTGAAGGAATAACAGTTTTAAATTATGTTATAAATAACAAAGTTGTTTTGTTTTTTGGTAAAGGTTTTGGGGGAGGCATTCCAGATCTTTATGGGTATTTCGCCCCTTGGGCTGGAGCATCGGGATATGCTTTTCACGACTTGGCAAGAAATGATTATTTCAAAATGCACCTGCCTATTTATGAAGTGATAATTAAAGCAGGAATATTAGGATGGAGTTTTTTTTTATTTATTTTGATAAAAAACTTTGTTTTACGAAACAAATATGCATTTATTTCTTTTTTATTATTTTTTATGGTATTTTATGTTTCAAAGGAGTATTTGCTTTTGACTATTTTATTTTTAAAACTTGCAGAAACCAACTCAAAACCATATATTATAAAGCTAAATGATAGGAAATTGATATTGACAAGCTAGTAAAGAAATCATTTTATATCAGACAAAGAAAATTAATTTTAAATAACGTGAATTTTAATGTTTAATGTAAGAAAGAATAATTTTAAAAGCATTTTAAAGTCTTTATTGGTCTATAGAGAGAAGTATAAACCAGGTATTCAAATCTTTATATCTTTGATCATTGGTTATATTGCCTTTGTATTGGTGACTGATTTAGCTATACTTAACCCAACTAATGTTAATTGGTTAATGGAAAGTGATCCTGCAACACATTATTTGGGCTGGGAATATTTCAGAACTGCACCATTCTTACAATGGCCCTTTGGAGCAAATCCGTTGTATGGTCTTGAAATTAGTAGCTCAGTAGTTTACACCGATTCTATACCTTTATTTGCTTTTATATTTAAACCCATTTCTCAACTTCTGCCAATCGTTTTTCAATATTTCGGATTCTGGATACTTACGTGTTTCTTACTTCAATCTTTTTTTGCTTATAAGCTTTTAACTTTATTTACCCGCGATTTCTGGTTGCCTCTTTTAGGATGCGCATTTTTTGCCATAAGCCCCTTTTTTTTATGGCGACTTAGTTGTCATTATGCATTGTTCGCACAGTGGTTATTACTGGCTGCTTTATACTTGTATTTTAATAAAAAGCATTCAGCAACTTATTGGGTTGGCCTGTTGATTTTATGTGCCCTGATACATGCATATTTTCTCGTAATGGTACTGGCTATATGGTTAGCTGACTTTGGACAACGATACCTGCTCAGAGAAATTAAATTAACAAAAATCATTTTTGAATTTTTTATTGGAATTTCAGCTACAATTTTTATTATGTGTTTTTCTGGCTATTTCATGTTTGACAGTAATCTCCAAACAGGAGGATTTGGATATTATCGCATGAACCTACTATCATGGATAGATCCAGATGACGGTTGGTCTATTTTGCTCAGAGATCAAAAAAGTGGAGGGGGGGACTATGAAGGATTTAGTTATTTAGGTATAGGAATATTAGTATTAGCATTTTTTGCTTTTTTTAAATTATATTATAGGAAGAAATTTCATTTTAGTGCGAGGATTATTCCTATATTCGCTTTATGTATATTGTTTTTTTTATACAGTTTATCAAACAAAATTGCATTAGGTTCTCATGAAATATTTACTTTCTATCTCCCTTCATTTCTAAATATTGTCACGGGGATATTCAGATCGTCAGGGCGATTTATCTGGCCTGTTTCTTATATTATATATGTTGCAATATTTTATATTATATTTACAAGAATGAACAGGAACAAAGCTGTTGCATTATGTAGTATTTTATTAATAATTCAAATTATTGACACCAGCATTATTTTATCAAGGTTCGGCGAAAAATTTGGAAATAAAAACACATTCGAAGATCCATTAAAAACAAAAGATTGGGATAGAATAGCATTAAATTATAAAAAACTAATTTTTGTTTTACCAGAAAACCATTCAAAAAATTGGATGATTTTATCTGAGTTTGCAGTTACACATAAGATGTCAATAAATACTGGTTTTTTCGCAAGAATTGATAGAAACAAACTTTACCTAGCTCGTATTAAACTGATCAGGTCGATCATTAGGAAGGAACTTGATCCTGAGGCTCTTTATTTTTTCGATGATCATGTTCTTTGGGATGTTGCCACATTTTCCATTAAAAAAAATGATTTTGCAGGAATTAAAGACGGATTTCGATTTTTTGCACCTAATTTTCGTAAGACGCAGATCTTAAAAACAAAAAATTAGATTAACCGATAAAGAGCTTTAAATTTTATGTGAGTAAGAAGTTGTATAATTTATAAAAAATAATGAAAATAATTTCAGTTGTTGGGGCTCGTCCTAATTTTATGAAAATCGCTCCTTTTACTAAGGCTATTGCCGATTACAATCAGAAAAACCCTCAAGAAAAAGTGGAACATATTTTAGTTCATACTGGTCAACATTACGATATTCGAATGTCAGATGCT
>JBAXEZ010000100.1:0-2496 GCA_037140195.1 archaeon | reverse complement strand
GTTTTATTTTGTAGTAAGATTTCAGGTAGGGGTTTTTAACTTAGGATTTTCTATATGGAGAAGCATTTTAATTTTTCTTTGTTTGTTAATTATTATTTTTGGAACATATATGAATGTACGGGGAAGGTTTTATCTTGGGAAGAATTGGTCTAATCAAATAAAGATATACAAAGATCATTATTTGGTAAGTTCTGGCCCATATAAAATTGTGAGGCATCCACTCTATGCTTCTTTAATTTGGATTTTCTATGCTTGTTCAATTATTTATTTGAATTGGGCTGCGTTTTTATTAAACAGCTTTATTTTTGTTCCCATGATGGTTTATCGTGCTAGGCAAGAAGAAAAGTTGCTTTCAGAACAGTTTAAAAACTATCGAGATTATAAAAATAAAACAGGAATGTTTTTTCCAAAATGGTAGAAGAAATAAACGAGGATTATTATGCTGGAAATGATAGCAAGAAGACTTTGGACTACACACTGGGCTTCTTTTCAGTGGTTTTTTTATTATTCTTAATGGTATTTATTTTGAGTTTGAATATTAATATTACTTCTGAGCTTCAATTGGCAATTGCTATTCTTGTTCCCTTAACTTTAAATATTATTTTTGGTATGTGGATGTTTAAAATAAAAAGGAGATATGTTGCTATTGGCATAATTAGTTTTTATGCTATATTACTATTGTTGTATGGGGCATGTTTCACTTTGTTAAGTGGAATTTAAAATGGAAAAGAAAATAAGAACTGCTAACGGAATGGATTTTATTGTTAGTGGCGAAGAAGGGACCGTCAATGAGGTAGAGTCGGAGGTAAATGGGTCTTCAAATAAAGAGTTTGATTTTGCGAGTGCAGAAAGGTTTGGAAAAGATACTTATGAATTAGGCCAGCATAATAAAGTTATAGATTTTTTTATGGGGTTTTTTATGTACATTGGACTTTACATTGCTTTGTCTTCTATTTCATACATTTTCTCACTCAGTTTCTCGAGTGTACTTGGTCATTTTTCTTTAATTGGAATATTTGCTTCAATTTTCGGTCTTTTTGGGTTGGCTTTATGGGTGTTGCCTTTACTAATTTCTCTTTATATTGCTAAGAGTAGATTGGTTGGCAGGAGACTTGTGAGAGTAGGAGTTTGGGTTGCATTCTTTTTACCATTTATTATTTTACTTTTATTATTTGGAATGTGTTTGGTTGCACTCGGAGGAATTTAATTTATGAAATCAAAAACTAAAAAATTTGTTGAAATAGAAAAAAATGCTAGTTGTAAAAATTGTTCTGATGATAAAGTTCCAATTAGAAGTGATGCGTTTGCTTTTTGTAGATATGGTGTCATGCTTTTGGCGTGGGTTGCTTTAATTTTCCATTTAAAATGGTTAGTTTTGGTTATCTTTGTGATACTACTTCTTTCGGCTATTTTAACTGTCAAATATTCTCCAATGATTATGTTATATAACTACACTTTTGGTTTGTTTATTAAATCTAAAACAGAAAATTTGGGGATTGGCGGGATGAGATTTGCTCATTCTTTAGGGACTTTCTTATCTGGACTTGCAGTTTTGTTTTTATACTTTGGAAGTTTAGGGGCTGGTTGGGGAATTACTCTATTCTTAGCGATTATGAAAACTATTTCTGCGGTAGGTTTATGTCCTGCATATAAATTATATAACTGTATGAAATCCGGAGGATGCTGTTCATTTTCTAGATACATAGCTAAATAACATGTTTGACAATCATACGTTGCCTTCTGATAATTGGGGAATTTTACCGTCTATTAACTTTTTTGGATTAAATATTCCCAGTTACTCTTTGTTTGTTTTTCTTGGGCTCGTTGTAGGTATTTCTTATTATCTTTATCTTGCTAGAAAAGAAAAGAAGCTTGGGGAAAACGGAATTTATATTGTTCTTGCGGCACTTGTTGGGGGAGCCTTAGGAGCTAAAATTCCTTATTGGATTGCTTATTTTCCTGAGATAATCAGTAGCTATCCAAATATTATGCCGTTTTTATCTGGAAGAACTATTGTTGGGGGTTTGATTGGAGGGTTTTTAGGAGTGTTATTCATAAAGAAAAAACTGGGAATAACCGATAGGAGAGGAAATTTGTTTGTTCCTGCGATTGCGCTTGGCGTAGCTATCGGTAGGATTGGTTGCTTTTTAGCAGGATGTTGCTATGGTGTCCCAACTGGTTTGCCCTGGGGAGTTAATTTCGGAGATGGAGTTTTAAGACACCCGACTCAATTGTATGAATCTATTTACATGATTATTCTATTTATTTATTTTAACTATAAAAGAAAACAAAATCCAAAACCTGGACAGTTGTTTAGCGAGTTTATTATTGCTTATTTTAGTTTTAGATTTATTGTTAGTTTTATTAGGGCTGAGCCTGTATTCTTTTTAGGGTTAGACTTCTTTCAGTGGGTTTCTCTGGGGGCAGTTATTTTGTTTTCTATTAGGGAATTTTATATTCTTCGAAAGATTTTTCACCTAGAGATAATGTTATTGC
>JBAXEZ010000099.1:0-2638 GCA_037140195.1 archaeon | reverse complement strand
AAATATTCCTTTAGAAGAGTCAATCTTTATTACTATATTTCTGCCTTGTTTATTTACAACCACCTTTTTCTCCGTTTTGCAAAGTTCATCTGCATTTGTGGTGATTATCTTGTGCTCTTCAGGAGACGCAATAACTTTTATCTTACTATGGTCATCTTCCATAATTAGCAATCCTTCTCCAATTGAACAGGTAAGTAGATGTTGTTTCTCAGAATCACTTAAATTAAACGTTTTGCAAATATCTCCAATTACCGCAGGTTTTTGTTTCATTAGTAAAGTATAGGCAGAATTTGCCAGAACAGACTTTCCTGCTTGTGAATTAAACAAACCCTCAACTTCTTGATTTATCATTAATAACCCCATATTAAACTTTCGGCAAGTTTTAACAATTTCAAAAATATATGAAGCATCTTCTGTCCTAGAAAGCAAAGACCAAGATTCATCAATAAGTAAAAGTTTCCTAGACAAATCTGATTTCATTTTCATATAAACATAATCTAAAACCATAAACATTACAGCAGGCTTTACTTGCTTAGGCAAATTACCAATATCAAAACAAACAAACTTATTATTGAACTCTATATTTGTGTGCATGTTCATGAATTTGAAAACGCCCGTTACGTACATTTCTAGTCTATTAACTAAACTTGTTATAACTGTCTTCTCAAACTGGCTTGCATCATATTCTATTCTTCTTAAAACCTCTAGCAAATCTTCTAAAATAGGCGGTGTATTATTCCAAGTAGAAGAATCGTCATTTATCCCTTTTAGTTTATAGGTTTCGCTTATGGCTTTATCAATGAATGATTTTTGGGGGTCAGTCATCTTTCCAAGCATAACTTGCATTAAATCTATTAAGCTAAGTCTCTTTTCTGCGTAATCGTGTCCCATTAAATCTAGGGGATTAATCATTGTGTCGGAATCTCTAGAAAGATCGATTCTTTGCCCCTTAAAACGGCTGACAAGCGATTTATATTCTCCCTGTGGATCTATTACTATAACTTTAGTGCCATTAAGTAAATAACGAGTAATAAGTAACTTACAGAAGAAAGACTTCCCTCCACCAGATTGTGCTAAAACTAGTCCATTAGGGTTAGGAAGTTTAAAAATATCTTTAATTATAGGAATATTGTTATTATTCATTCCTAACCAAACCCCTCCGTTATCTACTTGTAAAAACTGGCTAGTAAAGGGGAAAAATGCAGAAACTGCTATTGATTCAACTGGATTTCAATTGGAAGACGGAAGCTATTCTTACATGAAAAGGATAGGAACAGCGACTAAGAAAAGGAGAAGTTTGAAACTAAGTGGATGTGTAGATACTAGAAAGCATTTGTTTCTTGCTGTCCAAATTAGAAAATCAAATGCCCATGATAGTCAAGATTTTAAGCCATTGATTTTGAAAGTAAAAGAAACAGGGAAAAGAATTATTTTTAATTCTGCAGATAAAGCATATGACTCTGAAGAATTACATGAGTTTTGTGAAGAGCAGGGATTTGAGAATATTGTGCCTTTAAGAAAACATACGACAAAGATTTGGAGAACACAAGGCCGACTTAGAAAAAGATTAGCTAGGAATTTTCCAACAAAGAAATATCACAGAAGAAGTATTATTGAAAATATGTGGTTTTGTGTAAAAAGATTGTGTGGAAAGGTAGTATTTGCAAAGAAATGGATAAATCAGAAGAAAGAATTGATTGGAAAAGTAATTGCATACAATATTCACAGATTAGTGCAATTACTTAGGATTTGACTAGCGCCTCTATTTCATAAGCTTTAAATACCCATTTTTCTAAAATGTTATTATGTTAAATTTTAAAGAAACAGTTTTAAATAAAGTACCAGAGATTACACTTTTCTTTTGGATCATCAAAATTTTATGTACAACCGTAGGAGAAACCGCTTCTGATTATTTGAATACTACACTTAATCTTGGACTAACAATAACTTCTATCTTTATGGGGGTATTGTTAATTGTCACACTCTACTTTCAATTTAAATCAAAAAAATATACGCCTAGTCTCTACTGGCTCGCTGTTGTTCTTATTAGTATAGTTGGTACTTTGATTACAGATAATCTTACAGATAACTTGGGGATTTCTTTAGAAACAACTACTATTGTGTTTGCAGTAGCGTTAGCAGGAATATTTGTTTGGTGGTATGCAAGTGAGAAAACATTATCTGTACATGCAATTTGCACACGAAAAAGAGAAGCATTCTACTGGCTAGCTATCTTGTTTACATTTGCATTAGGTACTGCTTCAGGAGACCTTGTTGCTGAGAGTATGAGTTTTGGATATCTTGTATCTGCTTTGATATTTGCTGGATTGATTGCATTAATCGCTGTTTCACATTACGTCTATAAAGGTGTCTTGGGTATAGAACACAAACACTTTTCAAGAAATGCAGTTTTAGCGTTCTGGCTTGCTTACATCTTAACAAGACCATTAGGTGCTTCAATAGGGGACTATTTATCACAGGCAACTTCGGATGGCGGTTTAGGTCTAGGGACAGTTATAACAAGTGGAATTTTCCTTCTTGCCATTTTGATTACGGTAATCTATCTTAGTATGACTAGAAAAGATGAAATAAAGAGTTGCGAAAATTAGGATTAATATTAACGAGAATAGATTTAAAT
>JBAXEZ010000098.1:0-3037 GCA_037140195.1 archaeon | reverse complement strand
TCAATCACCTCAAATAACTAAATCTTTTAGACTTTAAAAACTTATAGAAACTAATTTAGGCCTGTTTTTTTAGACCTACTTTGGTTAAGTACTGTTCCGTTGAATATCCTGAATGAAGCATATCCCGAATGTCTTTCCCATTATGAGTACTTAGATAAACTTCCGGAATTGTGTGTGCTCCGCGGGGTTTAATCGCTATCTTAGTGTAGGGATGTGTTTTAGCAATATTTTCAGCTATTTCTATTAAGTTTTGTCTATACTCACTCGAGTAAAAAAAACTTCCTAGCCCTTTTTCTCTAACCACAAGTCCTCCCTTCGTGCACTTTGCGTTTACATGGTATCTTATTATCATTTGTATTCCTCATTTTTTTGATGAAAATCCTGCTTTAAAAACATTTATGTGAAAATTATCCACGAAAATTGAGCTTGCCAGGAATTAAGGCCTCAAATAGATTATCTCCGCAGGAAACCGAGCAAGGAGCCACAGGTTTTACAAATTGAGCCCGAAAATTTTTCGCTGTTGAATTAATTGTTGCTCACAAGCAACTAACTAGAAAAATCACAATTGCAAAAAATTTTAACAGGATTTGTTCAAATCCTAAAACAAAATGAGCCCGCAGGAATTGCGGCCTCAGCAGAGGTCATCCCCGCGGGAAACCTGGGACCAGGTTCTACATTAAGAAATCATTTTTAGAAAAATGAGCCCGCCAGGATTTGACCCTGGGACCCCCGCCGTATCAGGACGATGCGCTACCGGGCTGCGCTACGGGCTCATGTGTAAAAATTCCAACAAAAATTCATTTATAAAACTTCTCAATTTGTTCTGAACGAGGGTTCTCCGGCCGTATCCGAGAAAAGAGCAGACTGCGAGTTGGACGATGCGCGACGGGGGGTGAGCAATTCGATTTGAGGAACAAATAAGGCAATAATAAGACAAATTAGAAATGCAAATTGCGAATATGCTCCGGGCTCAATATATTACCCTCAAGACTCTGAAAATTCATAATCCTCAAGCGATTAGAGGTGATACCCTCAAAATATTCTAATTTAGTTGGTTTTTAAAAGTTAGTATTTCTGCTATTTCTTACTAAATTTTCTGCACAAAGTTTATTCTTAAAACCTAAATGTAATTATAAAGTAGTAACTAATCCATAGATTTATAAATCTATTTTGGCATAAAAAAATATGAAAGAATTAAAAACAACAGGGGAAGCATTAGAGCAGGCTCTAGAGGAACATAGCAAGTTTGTGGGTAAAAGAATTGCAGATTTACAATATAAACCAAATAAATTTATTGGCTCTCAAGAGCAAAGTGATTTATTATTCTTTCCAAGAAAAAAACTAAAAATGCACAAGATTGCGAGCGGCAATTGGAAATCTCGAGCATGGTTTACCGAAGAAAGGTTGGATGATAGAGTAACCTCTCTTGATTCGGCCACAGCGATAACTCATGAAGGTATTAGTTCTGGATTTAGAAGTGCAATAGTTTTAGAAAGGGACGGCAAATATCTCAAATTGAAAGGTGTTGCTCCTCAATTATTCGAATCTTTGTTTGCTAAGCTAGGAATTGAATCAACAAAGAATGGGCTTGTTCGTACGATGCGGGGAGTAAATTATTTAACAGAGGGGTTTAATGAGTTCAGAGATGTAACTTATCTAAACAAGGAGGGGTTTCATTATTTATCTATGGTTCCTAGATTTTTGGAGAGATTTCAAGCACATCTAGGGCATCAAGATTCGCAGTCATTTATTGACAGATTTATCGGGGAGAATCCATTTCCAAATCAAGTAAACTTTGATCGTATTGAGGGCCATGCTGAGAAGACTGCAGTTTTAGATAAACTTTCTACTTTGGTTAATTCTTATTACTCCGGATTAAATTTATGTGTTTCGGCGTTCGAGGTAACAGGGGACACGAGATTAGACGAAGCTATCTACGAATTAACTAAAAAGAAATTACACGGGCAAAAAAGAGAAGTTAGAGACAATCTTGTTTTGTCTGCTTCTTTCAATTCGGGTTTGGCCTTAGCAAACTTGAACAGCAGATATTTTGCATGGAGTGCCAAGCATTCTCATACTAATGCTCATATAGGCAACTTTGTTTTAGACAGAAATGGCAGAATGATGCAGTCAAACTTATGTGACTTGGGGGCAATTAGATCCGCAAGCCATTTTGATAGCATGGCAGATTATTGGAATCATGTTCAAAGAGAAATAGAAAGCTTTAGGGATGATTTCCATTCCCCTACAACCCTAAGCTCCGGAGTTCCACTTCGTTACAAAGAATTTCCAAAGTACTTAAGAGAATCGGCATTCCAAGCATTAAAGACTGGATATTCACTTGTTCAAGCAGATGCTTTTAGGGGCTGGAATATGGTTTTTCCAAAAATTGCACCTCCTGAGAAAGTTACCGTTCCAGATAAAATATTTTATACTGAAAGGGAATTTAGAGATGCAATAAAATTTGTAACAGAATAAGTTATTCTATAATTATCCTTTCAATCTTAAAAAAATCTTTCCGCCTTTTATAGCCATTCCCAGAATCTCGACTTTTGAAGGAAGCTTCTTTACATAGCATCTATCTTTTGAATATGCTTTCAATTCCAAACTCTGTTCAAGTTTTGTCAACGTAATATCTTTTTTAGCAGTAACTCCTGGTGTTTCAATTTCATAAATAAGTCCTTCAGGTAATCGTCTTATTGTGGATTTTGCAGGAACTTGCTTCAACTTAGTTCTTGTTTCTCTTTCTTCATCACTGATTCTTTCGTTAAAGCTGTCTATAGAACTAACTCTCCTAGTCTCTTCCGGAACAGGGCTCATTGTTTGCATCTTTGGCATCCCAGTAGAAATCTGTATTTTGAATCCTTTAGGTTTCATACCTTCGGCATTGTCCATGTTAGCCATTTCCTTTTCAACTTGTTTCATTAAAGAGTTGAAGATTCCATTAAATCCGAACGGTAATTTTAATTCGTTAATTTGCTGTTGCATCTCATCACTATTTCCTAACATTCCATAATCTTCTTGCCTAGACTTAGCC
>JBAXEZ010000097.1:0-3054 GCA_037140195.1 archaeon | reverse complement strand
GAATAGGGGTATTTCCTGATCAAGATAAATTATTAAAAATTCCTGAGATGACTGAACAATATAAAAAACTTGCTGAATATTTAAAATTAATTAGGAGAGATATTAATATTATTATTTCTCCTGGTCAGCACGATGCAGTCTGGGTGGGCGAACCTCAACCCGCTATTGGTGAGTTTTGGGCACCAGATTTTTATAAAATGGAGAATATTAATTTAGTTACAAATCCTTGCTTAATGGAGATTGAAGAGGGATTTAAAATATTAGTTTATCATGGGGCAAGTTTTCACGGTATTGTTGAAAATGTTCCTCACATAAGAGTTAATAATGGGCATAATAATCCTACTGTAATTTTAAAAGAATTACTAAAAAAAAGACATCTAGCCCCAACACATGGTGAATGTGATTATGTTCCTATGGAAAATAAGGATCCTTTAGTTATTGATATTGTTCCAGATATTGTTGCTACAGGAGATTTGCATAAACCCGAAGTATCTATGTATAATAATATTCTCCTTGTTGCTAGTTCTTGTTGGCAGGCAAAAACTCCTTTTGAAGAAAAGGTAGGAAACAATCCTGACCCTTGTAAAGTTCCTGTTTTTAATTTAAAATCTCGTGAAATAAAAATTTTAGATTTTTCTACTCCTAGTGGGGAGGTGTCAAATGCAAACTGAAAGATATTTTGAAGAATTGGTAGAAGGAGTAAGAAAAGAGTATCTTGTTGCAGAGTTAGCTAGGGGGAAAGGATTTGATCCTGTAAATAAAGTAGAAATTCCTCTTGCGATGTCTTTAGCTGAAAAAGTAGTGGGTTTAATTTCGACAGTTTATCCTCAAATGGGGGATGAGATAGGGAAAATTATTTCCCAAAGAATTCTTGACTTAGAAAAAGAATATGGTCAGCTAGATCCTTGTGTGCCTCTTAAAATTGCTGAGGAAATTGCACAGGAAAAATATTGTAAATTTGAATCGCTTGCTCAACGTATTGATGCGGGAATTAGGGTAGGATTTGCATATGTTACTTTAGGGGTGGTTTCTTCTCCTATTGAAGGGTTTACAGGAATTAGGATATGTAAAACTAGAGAAGGGAAAGAGTACTTGGCAATCAATTACTCTGGGCCAGTTAGAAGTGCGGGAGGAACGGGAGCGGCATTTTCACTAGTTATTGCGGATTATCTTAGAGAACTATTTGGATTTGCAAAATATGATCCTAATGAAAAAGAAATTAGAAGATATGTGACTGAAATAACTGACTATCATGAAAGAATTAATAATTTACAATATTTTCCTACGGAAGAAGAGCTTATATTTTTAGCTAAAACTATACCTTTAGAAATAACTGGTGAACCTTCGGAAGATAAAGAGGTTTCAAATTATAAGGATTTGCCCAGAATTGAGACTAATTTTATTAGAGGAGGGATGTGTTTAGTATTTGCTGAGGGATTAGCTCAGAAAGCTGCAAAGATTGCTAGAATGGTAAAGAATGCCCGGGGAAAGGGGTTTGTATTGTCCGACTGGGATTTTTTAGATGGTTACATTGAAGTTCATAAAAAGAGAGAAAAAGGAACAAAAGATACTACTGCTACTTACATTAAGGATCTAGTGGCTGGAAGACCTGTTTTTGGACATCCTTCTCGTTCTGGAAGTTTTAGATTTAGATATGGGCGTTCTAGGGTTTCTGGATTTTCAGCTACTTCCATACATCCTGCTACTATGTTTGTTTCTAATTGCTTTTTATCTAATGGTAATCAGTTAAAAATTGAAAAACCCACAAAAGGTTGTGTAGTTACCAGTTGCGATTTAATAGATGGGCCTATTGTAAAATTTAAGAATGGAAATGTAAAAAAGATTTCAGATTTAGATGAGGCAAAAAAGATTTACAAAGATATCGAAGAAATTATTTATATTGGAGATATTCTTTTTCCCTTGGGCGACGTAATGAATCGAAATGCGGAACTACTAAAGCCCGGATATGTTCAAGAATGGTGGAAGTTAGAACTAGACAAAAAACTGGAAATTAGTGGGGAAGGTTTAGTTGTTGATGAATATAATCTTTCATTACTCCAAGCAATCGAGCTTTCTGAGAGGTATTCTTTACCCTTACATCCTGAATATATATTTTATTGGACTCAAATCAAAAAAGAGGAATTTTTTGCGTTGATTGAATGGCTTGGGTCTGCACAATGGAACGGAAAGCTAGTTTTACCTTATTCTGCTCATTTACAGGAAAAATATAAATCTGCTAAGAGAGCTCTAGAGCTATTAGGCGTGGAGCATGAAGTAGTGTTAGATAATGTGGTTGTCGGAAAGGGAGATGCCTTGTTATTAAATTTAGGAATGGATTCTTCTTCAAATTTTAAAGAGTGCTGCGATAATATTTCTTCGACTTCTACAGATAAAGAAAATATTTTAGAAATAATTAACTCTTTTTCTAAATTCTTAATTAAAGATAAGGCAGGGGATTTTATGGGGGCTAGAATGGGAAGACCTGAAAAAGCAAAGTTAAGAAAACTTACTGGAAGCCCCAATGTTCTTTTCCCTGTAGGCGAACAGGGTGGAAGATTTAGAAGTCTTCTTACAGCGGTTGAAGAGGGATTCGTAAAAGCAGATTTCCCCCTATACTATTGTGAGAAGTGTAATTTAGAAACTATTAATCGTGTCTGTGAGGTTTGTGCAAGCAACACTGAGAAAAGATATTATTGTTCTAAATGTGCTGAAATTAAGCCCACTGATGATTGTTCTGCACATGGGCCTTGTTCAAATCACAGTAATAGGAGAATAGAAATAGGAGCTATGTTTAAATTTGCTTCCCAAAAGGTTTGCCCAAATAAAAGTGGGCTTCCAGAGCTGATAAAAGGAATTAAAGGAACTAGTAGTGAGAGTCACGATTTTGAAGATATGGCTAAGGGGATTTTAAGAGCAAAACATAATTTATGTGTTAATAAGGATGGAACAATTAGATATGATGCTACTGAAATTCCAATTACCCATTTTAAACCAGAAGAAATCGGTGCAAGTATAGAGAAACTAATTGAAATGGGATATACTGAAGATATAAAT
>JBAXEZ010000096.1:0-3074 GCA_037140195.1 archaeon | reverse complement strand
ATATAATATTCAATGCTTTTCTTAAAATAAATTAACTCTATATCTGTATTGGTACTTTCCATTATCCAATCTCCTCCATATTTTACATTTCCAGTTTCATCAGCAATTATAAAATTAGCAACTTTTCCACTTCTTCCATTTTTATCAAAACTTCTTACTGGAAAAATGGTAATTACTTTTCCAACTACATTAACTTTTCTCATTCCAGCCATCAATTCGGAAATCTTTAGCTGGATATTATCGAACTTAACACCCAGTTCAGCAGCAATAATTTGTGCAGCACCCTCTTTAGAAATTAAACCAGATAACTTTGCTCTTCGCGCTTCAACTCTTTTATTAACTTCGTCTTTAGATATGCCTGCAGAGCTAGAAATTCTATCAACTAATAAATCATAATTTTCAGGCATAAAAGATAAGAATATTTGGTGTTTTTAAGTATTATTGTTTTCAACAAGCAAAATAGACATTTAAATATAATAATACTTAAAAAGAATAATAAGCTAAAAAAAGAATGCTAAGAATGTATTTAGAAAAAGTGGTAGCCACAAGAGGAATTCCCGAAATTATCGCATTAGGGGCAGGAGCATATAAAGGATTTTGTGACGCTCAGCAAATCCCATTACATCCAGAATTGATCAAATACTCTTTAATTCTTGCACCGACTGTAGTTCACACAGCTATTGGGGGATTATGTGGAATTATGTTGGATATAAGTGAACATGAAAAACATAATACTGCAAAAGAAGGATTAATTGGAGCAGCTACGGGAGTAGTAGAAACCGGAATCGGATATTGTATAGGACATACTATTGGAAGTCTATTAAAATAAACGATAAAAAACTTTTTCTAAGAAAAGTAAGCCTATTCTATCGCTCTTCTGTAATCAATAACTTCAACAGAAGAAACACCTGCAATCTTTGCTAAATTAGCTTCTAGAACTTCACCAGATTTATCTTCAGTTAACCTAACGCTTGCAATTACTGCTTTCAATCCAAAAGCAATTTCTTGAACTTCGAAGCCAGTAGATTTACCACCAGTTTCTTCAATAGCTTTAACTGCATCAGCTTGTATTTGAACTAAATCGATAGAAGTATCTTCAGGCATTATTTTTATCTTAAAAAGTGCTGTTCCGACTCCCACTTTTATGGTCCTTCAAAACCGCAAGGACACTTAAACTCAATAGAAAGAGTTCTACATCTAGCACATCTAAACATGTCTTCCTTGCATTTTGGACATTTAAACTTCACACAATCATGTGTTTCTTTTTTACAACTTACGCATTTTGCCATACAATAAGCTTGAGATTTCGGTTTATAAAGGTTTTGCCAGACAAATTTTAGCAAAATTAGACCATTCAATCTTTGCCAATAATAAGATCGCCTATTCTTCGTATAATTACAAATGCATACCCCCAGCTTAAAGGTAACCAGATGGGAATTCTAAAAAAAGAAGCCTCTCCCCAAGTTTGACCTAAGAGAGAATTACCTATCAATTCAAAAATGATTCCAGCAATTAACCCAAAAAGAAAAACATAAAATTCACGTTTAAGATATTTTATTTTAAAACTAACTAGTAGAATAACTAAAATTATAAAAAACAAAGCAATTTCACTTGTAATAAACGTCAAAACAATAATTGCTATAATAACGGGAAGCAACTCTAAGAAAATGTTTTTTACTTGTTTACTCATACCCCTACAAGAAAGAAGTTACTTATATATCTTATTGATAAATATGATTAACTTTAAAATATCCACTTTCCTAAACTAACTATGTTAACAGACGAACAAGCCCAAAGTATCAAAACGCACCTGCTAGAACAGTTAGAAAATTTTCCAGAAGAACAAAGAAAAATAATCAAACATAAAATTCTTTCAATGAATAATGAAGAAATGGAAGAATTCCTAAAAGAAAATAACCTTAATGCGTCCAAAGAAAAAGAAGTAACTCAGAAGTGTATATTTTGTTCAATTGCTAAAAAAAATATAAAATCATTCATTCTTGATGAAGATAATGATTATCTTGCTATCCTAGAACTGAATCCATTATCGAAAGGCCATACATTAGTTATCCCAAAAGAACACTATCCAACAGATAAACTACCTGAGAACTCAATTGAGTTTGCAAAAAAACTGGCTTCACATATATTTAGTAAATTAGAACCAACCGACATTCAGTTTCAAAAAAATGAAGTATTGGGCCATGCAAACTTAGAAATTGTTCCGGTATACGGAGAAGAAAAATTAGAAAGACATAGAGCCACAGAAGAAGAACTTACCGAACTGTCTAAATTACTCCAACTAGAAAAAAAAGAAGAAGTACATAAAGAAGAGAAAAAAACGGAAGAAACCGACTCTTTGGAAAAACCTAAAGAAGAAAAGGAACACAAAGAAAAACTTCCCAGAGTTGAAGAGCCTAAACCCTTAGGAACTCCAATAGAGGAACTTCCAAAAATAAAGCCGAGATTAAAATGGATTTAAACTTTATCCTTTCTTCTTTCCAAACCATCTAGCTCTAAAACCACTAGCTTCTCTAATTTGTTGTCTAGCTTCAATAAAAACAATTTCCTCTTCTACTTTACTTAATCTGGAAGAATATGTCTTCAACATATTTTCGTAAACTCTAGTGTCAATCTTCCCACGATTCAAATAATCTTCCTGAGTTTGTTTAACTAAAATAAGCAATCTATCTTTCTCCTGATTTAGAGCATTCTTCTTTCCCTGCAGTCTCATCAAATTAGCAATCTCGGATTCTGTCTTAACTTTCTCCTGAATAACTTCGCTCAATCTAGCTTCATACTGGAACATGGCTTCATTATATTCTTCCATAGACATTCTAGCATTTTCAAAACAATCTCTCTGTACAACCTTCATCAATTCTAACAACAATGCTTCCTCTTCCGCAAGCGTTTTCAATTTTCTTTTATACAATCTCAATCTCATAAGTAAACCAGAACCAACGCCAACCAAACCTAAAGAAATAATTATTCCTAAAGATTGCATCGGATTATTTTTAATGAAATATAAAATCTTAAACTCTCCTTTAGTTTCAAGCAAGAAACTTGACTTAGCTTCC
>JBAXEZ010000095.1:0-3105 GCA_037140195.1 archaeon | reverse complement strand
ACACTTTGTCTTCCAGCAACTTCTCTCTTAACGCTCTCTGCTAAATCAGATTCTTCTGTTGTTACATCAGTAGTAGTGATATATTTTATCATATCGCCAACTGTTCCGTTGTAATCAGCAGGAAGTCTTCTCATAATAGCATCGTCCTTACTTGCTAAACCAGTTCTTGCAGATGCAATAATTGGCAAAGCTTCAGCTGCTCTTGATTCAAGTGAACCACCAGCAGCACCAGAAGGAGCAGCGCTTTCGGAGCCATCTGCTTTCTTTTGATTAGTCATTTTTACCTCCGTTTAAATTTAGTTGATCTTGAGCTCTCTCTAAAGTGAGGTATCCTTGGTCACATAAACTTTGATACTTTCTTCCTCTTGCGCCGAATACGGATTCCCAATCATCAAGCACTAAAGCTTGCGCGAAACCAATATTGTCATTGAATTCTGCTTGAACTGCACTTTCTAAGTCGGATCTAGTTAATCCTGTTTTTTTACCGAAATCTATTTCTCTTCTAATTGCAATACCTGTTGCTCTGTCTACAATTCCTTTAATCATTGCACCACTAATCAAGTTATTATAACCGAATGATCCGAGTGTCCCATCTCTTTCACTTACTACATTGTAAGCAATATTTTCAGGATTGTAAATTGCTGTAGCTATTTCAGTAGAAAGTTCTGAAACTTCTGGTCTCCCACCAGTTATGCCGCCCTCTCTTGCAAATGGTTTTCCATTTAAGTAAAGAGAGAATATTTGTTTGCAACCTTCTTTATTTGGACGAGGAACTTTTATTCTTCTGTCAATTCTTCCATCTCTAACTACCGCAGGATCTAAAATATCTTGTCTGTTTG
This sequence comes from archaeon, assembly GCA_037140195.1. Taxonomy (GTDB): domain Archaea; phylum Nanobdellota; class Nanobdellia; order Pacearchaeales; family GW2011-AR1; genus CABMGO01. Next base: position 2,266 of record JBAXEZ010000095.1, on the reverse strand, counting down.
TTGCTAGAACTGTGATAACGTTTCCATTTCCATTGATACCATCTAATTCTGCAAGGAATTGAGGTACGATTGAATCGTAAACATCTGTAGATATACCAGATCCTCTTTTCTTCAATACGGATTCAGCTTCGTCAATGAATACAACTACGGGAGCACCAGTTTCTTCAGCTGTTTCTCTAGCGGCTGCGTAAATTCTTCTGATATTTGCTTCAGAGTTACCTACCCATTTATCTAAAATTTCCGGACCCTTAACACTAATGAATTGGCCCACTCCTCTTTTGTCTGGATCCAATTGAGATAAATTGTAAGCAATGGATCTTGCAATCATAGTTTTACCACATCCAGGAGGACCGAATAATAAAACACCCTTAACTGGTTTTCTTCCATATTTTGCAAATACTTCTTTATATTTGAATGGTTCTTCTAATTCAGCTCTTATGTTAGCAATAACGTCGTCTAAGCCGGCAACGTTTGACCATGGCGCATCTGGAATTTCTTCAAGATTGTATTTTGTTTTTTTACTATCTGTTTTTACAACTGCTACAGAGTCTGAAGAGTCTAACATAACCTGGTCTCCAGCTTTTACTCCTTCGACTGCGTTAACAAGCATTCTTGTTTCTCCACGGATACTAGCTCTTATCGACTTTCCAATTACTTCTTCTACGATTGCAAGATTTCCTGCTAAAGGTTGAAATTCAGAATAGCCGATAATTGCATGGCTTTTAGGACTTAGTATAACACTTCTTCCAATAACTGGTTGACCTTTCATTTCAGGGTCTACTAGAACTTCATAATTTTCTCCAGGTTTAATTGCGACTTTAACTGTCTTTTCACCAAGCTCTACAACTGTTGCTGTTGCAAAAGGAGGTTGTTTCATTCTGTCTATTTCTGCTTCTAGAATCATAACTTGAGTTTTTAAATCTTTGATTTTTTCTTTAGGAGTTTTTTTAGCTTGTTCTTCAGACGGTTCTCCTGCTTGTTCTTCAGGTTGTTCTTCAGGCTGATCGGGTTGTTGTTCTTCTGGTTGTGCTTGTGGCTCTTCTACTGGTTGATCTTGAGATTGTACTCCTATTAACTTATCAAGTTTGTCTTCTCTAGATTGTCCAACAGGTTGTCCAGCTTCTCTCTGATCTTCGCCAAATTGTTCTTCTAGACCTTTATCTATAAGTTTACCGAATCTGTCTACACTGTCTGCTAATTCTTTAAATGGCCTTGTTACACGAATTGTCATTCTGAATCCTCCAACAAGTCAATTGTTATTTTTACTAACATTTGAGGTTTAATTTTATTACAAAGAACACTAGGTATTACGATAATGGACTGGTCTCCGTGTTTCGCTATTTTTTTGGTTATTACGAACTGATTTTTTACCATATTATCTTTTGTGTACCTTTTTTGTTGTGTTAACTTCAAAGTGACATATAGATTATACATAGAAACCTGATTTAAACTTTTTTATTAAACTGTATAAACATCTGAATATTAGTATATACTTATTCGGAAAGTTTAAATAGGCACAAATATGGAGGTTTTTATGAAAAGAAAACTCGTAAAACAGGGTGCAGCCACGATGATGATTAGCTTGCCAAGTAAGTGGATTAGAGAAAATAAGTTAGACAAGGGAGATGAAATAGATTTAACCGAAGAGGGAAATAAACTTATTATCTCTAAAAGTTCTCTGCAAAGAAAAGAAATAGAACTAACAATAACAATTCCTATTATTACTGCGGTGCAAGTAATGATTACTAATGCTTATAGAGCAGATTATAATAGAGTTAAAGTAAAATATAAGGATAAAAAAGTTTATCCATTAATTAAAGATCTTATTGACGAACAACTTCTTGGCTATGAAGTTATAGAGAAAGGAGATGGTTATTGTATTATAGAGAATATTGCTACTTTATCTGAAACACAGTTTGAAAATATATTTTCTAAATTACTTATGAATATAGAAGAAACATTTGATTATGCTGAACAATTCTTAAATGGTGAAAGACCTGAGTTTGAAAAAACCCAAGGAAAGACGAAAGAGTTTGATAATTTATGTAGGAGAATAATTTTCCGTGAAGAAAGAGCACAATCTGAATTGAGAGCAGATTTCCATTCCGAACTAGTCCACGCGCAGAGAGAGATATATCTATTATTACTTTATTTAAATAAGATTAAATTCAAAGCAGATAAAATAGAGTTAGATTTACTAAGAGAATGCCGTAAAGCATTTGAAATGTTGAAAGAAGCATATTATACTAAAAGTTTTGAGACTCTA
>JBAXEZ010000094.1:0-3130 GCA_037140195.1 archaeon | reverse complement strand
ATTATATACTATCCAGTTTTTAAAATATTTTTAAGTTTGGATGAAGCCGGTTTTAAGAAAACTTTGGAATTAATGTATAATCCTTTGACTGAAGATATTACTAATTTTAGTTGTGATTCTTGTAAAACTTTGCTTGATCAAATAAATCTTTGTCACGGGGGGCATATTTGCTGTAGTTCTTGTTTATATAGCTGTTCAGAATGTGGCAAGAGATTCTGTAGGCTTTGTATGGCTGGGGTTTGCAATAGTTGTGGTAAACTTGTTTGTAAAAGTTGTGCAAGAGAGTGTGATGATTGTAAAAAAATGTATTGTAAAAATTGTATGAGAACAAGTAGTCTAACTGGAAAGGAAAAGTGTTCTTCATGTGTTACTTATTGTCCCAAGTGCTCTAAGATAGTTGAGAAATCAAATCTTACTCGTGATTCTTCAGGAGCAATGGTTTGTAAAAGTTGCGTCGGAGGCCATAGGCGAGTTGCAAGTATTTCTTCCGAAAAACCAATAAGAAAATTAACTAGTCGTGAAATCTTCGGTGAATAAATTTAAATAGTTCTATTCTGTGAGTTTGCTATGAAAGGAAGTGTGGTTTTAGTTTTATTTATGTTAGTTGGAATCTTGTTGATGGGGAATATTTATACTGTTGGTGCAAGTGAGATTTACAAAAATGATGCTGGTGGGATTTTTAATGGCGGAGAGAATATAGCTTCTATAACTTTAAATCCTCCTCTTAATTTATCTTCCGTTCCATTCCAAATCAATTGGGTATCAAATTCGGGATGTGCTGTATGGGGGGCTAGTGCCGGAAATAGAAAAGTTTGTTCTGGTATTTATATTACTCTGCACTCTGTTGATCCTTCCGATTCAATGAGTTTTGCATATTCTGCCCCTCCTAGTCAGGGTTTTGGAATGTATGGTTCTGCTGCCTTAAAAAATAAAGTAGTTGATTCTATTTCTATTCGGCCTGCAAAAATTGTTGTTGACCCGGGTAATGGTGGATCGGATCAATACGTTCCTTCAATAAAGGTTTATTCATTTTATCTAGTGGGGACAGAAGTAATTTGTCCATCTGGACAGTGTGGCACTTATCCTAATTGTGCGGCATGTCCTACAACTCCTGATTGTGTAGATAATGGTGCATGTACTGCAGCTAACACTTGTAGTGGTTTGACTTGTACTACTAATTGTGGTGCTACTATTTCTGGAACTAAAACTTGTACTATTGCTCCTCCTGTCCCTGCTCCTGTTACAGTTACCTTGGATCCAAATTTAAAGTGGAAAAATTTGAATGACGACGAGATTACTACTGCCCAGATTAATGATTATGTTGTGTTATTTTTTGGGGCGGCAAATAGCGGAATAAATTTGAAATATTCTATTGTAAATGACAAAGGGGTTGAAGGGGGTTTTGGAAATACAAACAGTGGCTATGTTATTTGGAAGGCTTTGGCTGGAAATTATACATTCAAGATAACTGCTGATGATGGTGCAACGTGGAGGTTGTCTCCTAGCATAAATTTCTTGGGTTTTAATGATGCTGTTCCAAATCCTGTAAGGATTTCTTCTCCAGCAAATAGGGCAAAATATATGAATGGATCTGCTATTAACTTTAATCAACTTTCTAAGGATGAAGATGATTTGCTAAATCTTAAGTGGGCTTTTGGAAATGGGAGCTATTCTTCAATTTCGGATTATTCCTTCTTCGAAAGACATTTTAAAAATAATAATCTTGGAGATATTCAAGTAATTTATTCTACTCCCGGAGTGTATAATATTAACTTATCTGCTAACGAAAAAGACAGATCTCTAAAAGGAGCTAACTATACTACAGTTATTGTCTTGCAGGAGGGAGTAAATGTTGTTCCTTTAATTACCGCACCAGTACCTTGGGTAAAATATTCTAAAATGGTAACCTTTAATGCTTCTGAAACATTTGTGGCTAATTGTTCTGCAAATATGGCTCCTTTTAACTTTACTACTGTCGATGGTGGTTTAAAATGTATTTATCTGCATGCACCATTAAGTTATCGCGGTGCTAATTTGCCTTCAAGTTATAATCTGACTTTTAACTGGACTTTAGATGATGGACGAAATATTGTGAAAAAATGGAATGCTAAAAACTATTACGATGGTGCTGTTGAATTTTTGTATAAATTTGATAGGACTGGTGAACATACAACTAAATTGAGTGTTTCTTACGATGTTTAATAAGTTTATTTTTGGGTTTTTGCTAGTTATTACTCTTTCTTTAGTTGCTGCACAAATTGGAAATACAGATGTTAGTTTTACTACTTCATCTGGAGATTATATTTGTATGAACAGTAATTATGAAGCATTTTGGATGAGTGTATCTTCAGGGACCGTAATTAACATTATTAATGCCACATATAACTCTAAAGGAGTGTGTAATGATACGCAGTATTCTGAAGATTGGTGTTGTCCTAGGAATTCTCAATGTGTGAATGGAGAATGTATTGCTTATAATTCTAGTTACAATGGCGATGTTTGTAGTGCTTTAAGTGATCCAAGTACTTGTAATACTGCGTCTGCCTCTTTTGCTCTTTCTCTTATGGACCTATTTTCAGAAGAGTATAATAACACCTGTGGTTCGAGTAGTTCATATTTAGGGTATTCTGTCGGAAATGAAATTTGTGCAAATATTACTACTTGTAGTTGTGCTTGGGATTCTAGCAAAGAAGCTTGTGGTTTGAATGTTGCACAGGAAGCAATTTGTGGAGCGAATATTGTAAGTTCAACTAAATGTTCTTGGGTAGAAAATTCTACTAAAACACAAAATCTTTGTGATACTGAAAATAAATTAGTAATTATTTATGATGCTGTCGGCGAATTTACCAAGAATGGTAATGATTTATGTAAAGAGCAAAGAGTGGAATATCCTTGTACTATTTCGGTTCAATTACCTTTCTTCGATAAATTTAGTTTTATTTTCGCTGCTCTAGCAATTGTTGGAATTTATTTTATCATGAACCGGGGGAAGAATGTTAAATAAAAAAGAAGTGAACAAGTCATTTCGTGTTTCGCTTGGCGAAAAAGGTTTATCTCCGGTTATCGCAACAATTCTGTTAATTACTCTCGCGTTTGCTTTAGTTGCGATTATTTTTATTTGGATGACTGG
>JBAXEZ010000093.1:0-3220 GCA_037140195.1 archaeon | reverse complement strand
CATCAATAGACGGGCCGATAACTTTAGCATCCTTACCGAAAAATGCAACCTGTTGACCGAATTCAGAACTATCCATGTAGTCGAATACTTCATTAACATCATCAAAAGTTACAATTGGAACAACCGGACCAAACTGCTCTTCAAGATAAACTCTCATATTCGGTTTAACATCACTTAATACTACCGGAGAAAAATATGTTTGATTTGCTCCGCCATTTTTATTCACAACCTTTGCACCTTTAGAAACAGCATCAGCAACAAGATCATCTAAATATTTTGTCTTACCTGCTTCAGGCAATGCAGTAATTTGAACACCAGCTTCCCAAGGAACACCCATTTTCATTGCATCGACTTTCTTTGAAAATTCACCGACAAACTGATCTGCAATTCCTCTCTGAACAAAAAGAATTTTATGAGCAGTACATCTTTGACCATTGTATGAAAGAGCACCAGTAAGATTTTCCTTTATTGCATTTTCAAGATTAGCATCGGTAAAAATAATTGACGGATTCTTCGCGTTCAAACCTTCAATACAAGTAAGTCTATTTGGTCTCGGATGTTGTTTTTCCAAAATACTTGCAACTCTCGCAGAACCGATAAAAGCTAAATAGTTAATATCGCCAGAACTCATAATAGGATTAACAACGGTAGCACCATCGCCAAAAACAACATTAACAACACCTTCCGGAAAACTTTTTGCATATGCTTCCATCAAAGGCTGATGTAAAAGAACACCATACTTTGCAGGTTTGAAAACTAAAGAATTGCCCATAATCACTGCAGGAATAAGGGTTGTATAAGTCTCATTTAAAGGATAATTAAAAGGACCCATACATAAACCTGCACCAAGAGGGGATCTTCTAACTTGACCAAAAACACCTTCTTCCATTCTAGGAATCGATGACTCTCTGTCTAACTCTTTTAATGCAGAAATAGTATCACGAATATAAACAACAGTCCTATCAAATTCTTTTTCAGCATCTGCTCGATTCTTGCCAATTTCCCACATCAAAGAATTAACGACAGGTTCTCTTACAGAAACCATTTTACTTGTAAAATTTTCAACGCAAGCAATACGATCGCCAACAGACATTGTTGGCCAAACACATCTTCCACGATCATAAGCTTTAACTGCTGCAGCAAGTGCATCTTTAGATTCGGCTTCTCCAAGCAAAGGATAGCTACCAATTCTTTTTTGAGAAATAGAACCATCAGGATTAGTTAAACAAATTGGAGAATAAACTTCTTGTCTTGCACCTTTCCATTCTTTTAACTGTCCATTAACTAAATAAGTATTTTGTTCAATAGGAGTCATTCTATATTGCTCTGGAACTTCAGCTTCTGTTGGAAATAATTTATCTGCCATTTTAAAATTGAGAATTTTTCATTTTTAAACCTTTCGATTTTGTAACCACTTCAAAGTTAATATACAAGAATTACCAATGAGTAAACTTAGTAGCTCTTCTATATACGTCCGATTCCGGAGCACACTGCACAGAAGAAAAACTACGAGGATCCCGAACAGTTTCCAACTGTCGTGAAATTATTTCGTCACAAGATTTCGCTAGTTCACTTGCAACTCTATGAACTTTTAAGAAATCATCCCGAACATAACTTTTAGAAACCCAAACCCCTGGCGAATCATTGGAAATCTTCTGTCTGTATCTCGTCTGCCCATTTCCAAAATGTTCCTCAATAATACCATGAGTACCAATATAATTCATTATTAAATATTCAAAGGAGGGATCTTCCATAAAAAAATAATAAAAACTACCTTTTTAAAAATTTATATAATTGAAATTAATGTTAGAATCGTCTACCGCCGACAGAAGGTGTTCTAAAAACGTATCCTACTGGAGAACCGTATGGATGAACCACTTGATTATCATCTCCAGAAGAAATTTTTAGAACGGCGAATTTTTCATAGGGCTTTAGAATTGTAGAACCGCCTCTTGATAAGTCTTGAGTAATCATCTCTAAATCTTTAAGTTCTTCGAACACTACATTAATCCCCGCATCATAAGGAACATCCTTAAGCTTTTCAACAAGATCTATCGCTTTCATAATCTAAACCACAAATAGGTCTTTATAAGTATTTAACATATAAAAAACATATAATTCAAATATAGACAATAAACTACTTACTTATCAGAACCGGTTTCTTCCACAACATCAGGAACTCTAGCTAAGTCAGTTACAGAATCTCCATCAGCAAGCTTAATAATTCTAACGCCCTGAGTTGCTCTTCCCATAATTCTAATATCCGTTATTGGCGTTCTAATTACAATTCCCTTAGCTGTTGTAACAATAATTGTATCATCATCAACTACGGATTGAGAAGTGATAATATCTCCCGTCTTATCTGAAACTGCCAAGTTAATAACTCCCTTTCCGCCTCTTGAAGTCAATCTGTATTCTCCAATTTCACTTCTCTTTCCATATCCATTCTTTGAAATTGTTAAAATAGATTGTTTATCTTGATTTTCAATCGGTAAAACTTCAGCAGAAACAACCTGATCTTTTCCATCGAGAGTAATTCCAATTACACCATACGCATTTCTTCCTGTAGGTCTAACATCATCTGAACTAAATCTACAAGCCTGACCATCTTTAGTTACAAGTAAAACTTCCTGATGTTCTTTGATTGGTTTAACCGAAACTAAAGTATCTGTCTTTCCTTCCAAATCAATTGCTTTAATTCCGCCCTTTCTTGGAGAATCAAATTCTTCTAGAGAGATCTTCTTTACAGTTCCTTCCTTTGTGAACATCATCAAAAAGTCCTTAAATTCTTTAACAGAAATAACCGAAGTCACAAACTCTTCTTTTAATTCTAACATATTTACAAGAGCCTTACCCTTACCATACTTTGCAATCTCCGGAACCTCGAATGCCTTCAACCAATGAACTTTTCCCTTATTTGTAAATAATAACATATAGTCATGAGTAGAACAAGTCAAGAGTTCCTTAACGAAATCTCCTGTTGCAAGTTCAGTTCCGATAACTCCTTTTCCACCACGATTCTGTTCTTTATATTGTTTCAAGTCCATTCTCTTTACATAACCCTTATCTGTAATTGTAACAACAACATCTTTTTTGTCAACTAAGTCTTTTTCTTCAAAATCTTCATTCAAATTATTTACAATTGTTGTTCTTCTATCATCGCCAAAATCTTTCTTAATTCCATTTAGATCTTTCTTAATAATCTTCAAGATTTCTTTTT
>JBAXEZ010000092.1:0-3224 GCA_037140195.1 archaeon | reverse complement strand
AATCATATTGACTTAATAGAGAAAGGAGAAATTAAACAGGGCGATGTCGTCGAAGTTACAAATGCTTCTACTCGGGAGGGCGAGATTCATTTATCTGGGTTTTCCGAACTAAAGAAGAGTAATGTAGTAATTCAAGGAGTAAAAACTGAAAGAACCTTTTCAGAAAAAAGTATTAATAGTTTACAAGAAGGAAATGGGGTTTCTGTTAGAGGAACTATTGTTCAAGTTTTTACACCTAGATTTTTTTCTGTATGTCCTACTTGTGGAAAAAAAGTTGTTGCTGAAGCAGATGGATTTTCGTGTGCAGAACACGGAAAGGTTTCTCCTTCTGAAAGAGCTTTATTAAATTTTATTATTGACGACGGTACTGATAGTCTCCGGGTTGTTTTATTTTCTGATCAGCTGGAGAAATTGATTTCGTTAGAAAAATTAAAAGATGGTTTAGCATTCGTAGATTTTAAAACAGATCTTTTAGGAACTGAAGTTTCTATAAAAGGAGTAGTTAGAAAAAATGCATTATTTAATAATTTAGAGTTAACAGGTAATGAATTATCAAAAGTTGACCCAAATATTTTAGCAGATTCTCTAGAGAAGCAGAATTCGTAAGGTATTTAAATCTCTTTTTCTTAGTAGTTACATGAGAAGGGTGATTGTATTATTAATTTTACTTTTTAGCGTGTCGTTTGTACTTGCTGAAGGTAATTTAACTTCTAAGGAAGTTGCTACTGCGTGTTTGAATGAGTCGGCAGTAATACTCCAAGATGTTGCTAAATATAATATCTCCTTAAATCGTTTTAATGACAGTTTGACTAAGGCTCAAGATTTATATTCTGCGCAGTTAATTATTGAGACTAGAAGAGGAAGCAAGCCAAACTATGGGATAGTAATTAGTTATTGTGATCAGATAAAAACTTTAAAGCAAGATGCTATAACGGCTTTGGATTCGTACAGAGTTTTTTTGAGTTTCTATCATGAAACTATTGATAAAAATGTAAATAGTTCATCAATAGATGCTATTACTTCTCAGATAGATGCTGAAATTGCCGGGGAAAGATATGATGGTGTTCCTCGTTTGATTGATCAAGGTTATGCAGAAATTACAAAAGTTAAATCTGAACAAACCGCTTTGATGTTAGCATATAATAATACTGCTAGAGGTGTTGTTGGATTTTTGAAAGAAAACTGGATCGCGCTTATTTCTGTTTTTGGATTATTAATGGCATTCTATTTATTCTATCGAACTAAGATTTCCTTATGGTTATTACAAAGAAAGCTTAGTAATCTATTGTTAAGAAAGAACACTTTAAAGGATTTAATGAGCAAGACTCAAAGAGACTATTTTCAGTTTGGTAGTATTCCTGAAGCAACTTACAGAATGAGAATTAAGAATTTCGGTGAATTAGTTAGAGACATTGATAGACAGATTCCATTATTACAGAAAGAAATTGCAAAGTATTCCTTTGAAAAGAAAGAGTATGAAAAGTTAAAGGAAAGCGATAGAGACAGAGCAAGACTTGGACGTACTGATTAATTTTATTTTTATTATTAGATTTGTTCTAATAAATTTTATTTTGTATTACTATTGGTAATATATTTATAATATATTTTTACTGATATTATTTCATTAGAGTATTAGCAATATTTAAATACCAATAATCTGTTAAAGTATTATGGGTTTGGTGACGATAGCAGGTTTTATATGCGAGCGATGTAGTCATCGGTGGATATCTAGGGAAAATAGCACCCATACTCCCATTGTTTGTCCAAAGTGTAAGAGTCCTTATTGGAATATAAAGAGAAAAATTAAATTAAAAGCAACGACAAGTCGTTCCGTATTGTCTGCGGCAAAAGAGGTGAAGAAATAATGGTTGGTAAAGAGGTGATTAAATTTATTTTTGGAATTTTAGTTTTATTTAGTTTTATTAGTTTTGGAAGTGCACTTAACTCTTGCATAGGGGCTCCTTCTTCTGCTTCTTGTTTTTCTCTTTTAATAGATTCATGTGGCAGTTTTGATTTTTGGAATACACAATGTGAGTGGACTTCTGGAAGCTGTGAAGGAGACTGGCCAGGCTATTGTGCTTCAAATGGATTAAATGAATCAAGTTGTTATGATCTAGGAGTTTGTTATTGGGGTGGCGACTCTTGTCAGCCATATGGTTCTTGTGGGGATTATTCTTTGTATCCTTCTTCTTGCGAGGGTTCTTCTGGCGGAGTTTGTTCTTGGGTTGATACTTCCTTTTGTAGTGGAACTCGTTCTTGTGAGGGGCAAAGTTCTTCTGATTCTTGTTTAGCACTTACCGGATGTAATTGGGTTCCAGAATTAGCTTATAATGAGTCGGGAATTATTTATCAGTGTGGAAGTATTATTTCAACTGGATCTTATACATTAAATCAATCAATTGGGACAAATAACTCTACTGATTGTTTAACTATCTCTTCAGATAATATTACCATTAACGGAAATGGATTTACGGTGACGGGGAATGTGAATGCTAGTGATTCTAGATTAAATGAGGATGGAAGTGGATTTAATGCTTTTACAAATTTGATTGTGAATAACACTAAGATTAATGGGAGTATTATTTCAATTGGGGGAGGGGTGGATTACAATGGAGGTAATGGTGGGTCCATTAATATATCTAATTCAAATATTTCTGGAATAGTAAATTCTAGGGGCGGTTCTGTTGATGAAGAAAGTTTGGTTGAAGGAGGAGATGGTGGTTCTGGTGGAGCAATCATGGTCTCTAACTCCTCAACAGGTTTAATAATTTCTGCTGGTGGAAAGGGTTATTATGGGAGGGGGGGTTCTGGTGGTTCTGGTGGAGTAATAATCATTTCTAATTCAACAACTGGTTCGCTAAGTTCGATTGGAGAGGGAGCAGATGACTCTTCAGGTTCTTCAGGTTCAATTACTATATCTAATTCAAATATTTCTGGGTCAATAAACTCAATAGTGGGCAGTACTCCTGACGTAGGGGGTTCTTCAGGCTTAATTACAATCTCTAATTCAAATATTTCTGGAGCAATAACTTCTACCGGAGGGGATAATTATGTTTTTGGTAGCGATGGTGGAGCAATAACAATTTCTAATTCAACAACAAGAGCTATATCTTCTACTGGGGGTTATGCTCTCGAAGGGGGCGATGGCGCAGAAATTACAATCTCTAATTCAAATATTTCTGGAGCAATAACTTCTACCGGGGGCCTTGGAGGAGATAGTGGGG
>JBAXEZ010000091.1:0-3384 GCA_037140195.1 archaeon | reverse complement strand
AACCTATATTAAACAACGAAAATATTTATATACCTAACAAAATAAACAAGAACATGCCAAATATTACTCCAAAACAATCTTGCTTAGGTTGCGTAACTCTTCTTAGCATGGCTGGTGGTTTTGTGGCTGGACTAAAAGTGGGCTATGCTCATTCGAATGGAATTGACTTATCTTCTTTATCTGCTTTGGAAGGAGCTCTTCTTACAGGACCTACAATTATTACCGGGATTACTGCACGTATGGGCGCACAAGAGATGATTAGTAATCCGTCTAATGTCGAGGAACTGTCTAAGTTTGGTTCTTCTATTCTACCTCCAGAGTACCGGGAGCAATTGGTTGAAAGACAGAGAGAGAATATTCATAAAAACTATACTACTAGCACTCCAATTATCGCAGCAGGTATGGCTGCAGCAGCAACTGCAGTAGGATATTACATTGGTAGTACTTTAGCTCGTTAAGCAAAATGATTTCGGAATTAGAACTTTTTTTAATAAGAACTTACAGATTTTATTCTTATCCAATTTACTATACTCTGGACAGTTTTCATATGAATGTATTCCAATGCAGATATGATCCTTCGTGCTCTCAATATGCGGAAGATGCAATTAAGAAATACGGTCCTGTAAAAGGGGTTGTTATGGCCGCAAAACGAGTCGCAAGATGCCATCCCCCTAACGGCGGGCACGATCCGGTAAAATAACTCTTCAGACATAAATTTTTAAACTGACTTTTATACGAATTATTATGATAAAGAAAAAAATCTGTCCAGATTGTAAGAAAGAATTTGATTTTGACACCTTAGCACACTTTAAGAAGAAATATTGCCCCAAATGCTCAAAGGAAAGAAAAAAAGCATACGAAAGTATTCACGAAATTTCTATTGAAGATTGCGACGATTAACAAGTCCGATAAATTTAATAACTTCAAAAATTTGTCCTAAATATCCGTTATCCATCATTTTTATGAAAGACATCATCATTCGTGGCGCACGAGAACACAATCTAAAGAACATTAATTTGACTTTACCAAGAGACAAATTCATAGTTGTAACTGGGGTGTCCGGTTCTGGCAAGTCCACATTGGCATTTAATACACTGTATGCCGAGGGCCAAAGAAGATATGTAGAGTCTTTGAGTGCCTATGCAAGGCAATTTCTAGGAGTTATGACTAAGCCAGATGTTGATTCAATAGATGGACTTTCACCTGCAATCTCAATTGAGCAGAAAACAACTTCAAATAACCCGCGAAGTACAGTAGGAACTGTAACTGAAATCTACGACTATCTAAGACTATTGTTCGCAAGAATAGGGATCCCGCACTGTCCAGAGCATAAGATAAAAATTCAGGCCCAATCGGCAGAACAAATAACCAACAGTATTGCTCAAGATTTTTCAGGAGAAATTACCCTTTTAGCACCAATTGTTAGACAAAAGAAAGGCACATATGAGCAGTTGGTAAAAGATTTGGGGAAAGAAGGTTATACTAGGGTAAGAATTAATAATAAAATAGTTAGAACAGATGAAAAAGTAACTCTAGACAGATACAAAAAACACGATATTGAGGCAGTTATAGACCGAATAAAAGTTGAAGACAAATCAAGATTAAACGAAGCGGTAGAACAAGCTCTTAGAAAAGCGGGCGGACTCGTTATAGTTTCTGATTCTAAAAAAGAAAAAATCTATTCCTCCTCTTTAGCTTGCCCAGTTTGCGGAATGTCCATAGAAGAACTTCAGCCAAGAATGTTTTCTTTCAATAGTCCCTTCGGAGCTTGCGATGATTGTAAGGGCCTGGGAGTAAAAATAGAATTTGATCCGGATTTAGTTATTCCGGATAAAACAAAGAGTATTTTAGATGGTGCAATAGAAGTTTATGGCAAAATGGATTTAAGCTGGAGAAGCCAGCAATTACAAACGGTTGGTAAAAAGTATCATTTTGATTTGTTTACGCCAATAAATAAATTTTCAAAAGAGCAACTAAACGTTTTACTTTATGGAAGTTCCGAACCGATTAAGGGAAGGTGGTCCACGGGAGCGTCAATGAACCTGGAAGATGGCTGGGAAGGATTAATCCCTCAATCAGATAGGTTATATAAAAATACAGAATCAGAATGGAGAAAGCAAGAATTAGAAAAATTTATGCGTTCATCTCCTTGTCCAACTTGTAACGGAAAAAGACTGAAAGAAAAAATTCTTGCAGTAACGGTCCAAAATAAGTCTATAATGGATATCGCGGATCTTTCTATTCTGAAATCATTAACTTTTTTTAAAGAAATAAAAATAACAGCTAAGGAAATGGAAATCGCAAATTTAATTTTAAAAGAGATTGTTTCTCGTTTAACTTTCCTGGCAGATGTTGGCCTAGGTTATTTAACTCTTTCAAGAAATGCAGGAACCTTGTCTGGCGGAGAAGCTCAAAGAATTAGACTCGCAACACAAATAGGTTCAAATTTAATGGGCGTTCTGTATATTTTAGACGAACCTTCCATCGGTCTTCATCAAAGAGACAATATGAAATTAATAGAAACATTACATAGGCTCAGAGATTTGGGTAATACGCTCGTTGTTGTTGAGCACGACGAAGATACAATTAGACGTGCAGACTACGTGGTAGATATGGGTCCGGGAGCAGGAATCCATGGCGGAGAAATTATTGCAATTGGAACGCCAGAAGAAATAGAAAAAAATAAGAATTCAATAACTGGAAGATATCTTTCTGGAGAGCTTTCAATACTTGTTCCAAAAAAAAGAAGAAAATCGGATGGAGAAATAATCTTTAAGGGTTGTAAAGAAAATAACTTAAAAAATATAGATGTGAAGATTCCAACAAAAGTTTTAACTTGCCTAACCGGAGTTTCTGGTTCTGGAAAATCAACTTTACTTGAGGAAATAATTTACAAGGGATTAAATAAAAAAATAAATAACACTCAAGATATACCCGGAAAGCACGATAAAATAATTTTCAATTCAGATATAGACAAGGTAATTGTAATTGATCAAAGTCCAATCGGTAGAACTCCGCGAAGTAATCCCGCCACTTACATAAAAGTTTTCGATGATATAAGAAATTTATTTGCCGCAACAAAAGATGCTAAAATGAAAGGATATGGGCCTGGAAGATTTTCTTTTAATGTAGCTGGCGGCAGATGTGAAAAATGTGATGGTGATGGAACAATCAAGATTGAAATGAATTTCTTGCCAGATGTTTATATTGAATGCGAAGAGTGCAAGGGGAAAAGATATAACGCAGAAACACTGAAGATATTATACAAGGAAAAATCAATTGCAGATATTTTGAACATGAGTGTTGAGGAAGCAATGAGTGTATTCGAGGCAGTTCCAAATATAAAAAGAAAACTATTTACTCTCAATGAAGTCGGTCTAGGTT
>JBAXEZ010000090.1:0-3408 GCA_037140195.1 archaeon | reverse complement strand
AAGTAATACTAACTAAAATAAACGAGTGCTTTATACCATCGAGCATACTTCCCTCAGAGATTTTACCAATAACAATACCTGCGAAAAGAGACTGAACAACGAGTAAAGACAAAAGTGCACTTCCCAAATCTTGAGGTTTAGCAGCACTAATTTCACTATTCAAGTCATTAATATCTCCAATACCTCCAGTCATAGGAATAATATAAAATTGCAGAACAATAACAATAATTATGAAAACAAGGAAAATAATATAACCTTGAACTACCAAACTATAAACTGCTGACTGTTGTTCTTTTTTCAACTGTTCAATTTGGTTAATGGAATTAGCAACTGAAACCAAAATAGTTTCTATCTCACCACCCGATCTTTCAGCCTCGGAAATTAAACCGATAGCCCTAGAAATAACTTTACTCTTTGTATCTCTAGCAAAAGTTAACAAACCTTCCGAAAGAGGAATTCCTAAAGCTAACTGATTAATTAGTTTTTCAACGTTCGGAGTTAAAGTTCCATAATCTCTACCTTTAAGATTCCCAATAGCCTTACCGATTGGCGTTCCAGATCTAACATTTTCAACCAAATCACGAGTAAACTCCAAAAATTTAGATTCCTTTTCTTTTTGCTTTTTAGAAGTTAAAGCCACGCCCATAACAAAAGGAAGTAAAGTAGCTAGCACAGCAATAACTCCTAAGAAATACATTAAATTAGGATTACTTCGCAAAAAGATAAAATCTAAAATAATTAATACGGCCCCCACAGCCAATGCAATTATTTTGTTTTTATCCATCATTTCCATTTTATACTTTAGGCTGTTTCATCTGCAAGAATATCAAGAAGATAACGTTAATCAAAGCCACACCTCCGATCGATAAATATAGTAGAGCATCCGTAGAAAGATTTCCAAATTTTAAATTTGTTAAACTCATAATAACTACCATCATAACTAAAATTAACGGTGCAGTAATCAAAACGCTAATATACACGTCCATAAATGTTGCAGCAACTTCATTATATTTATTTCTGTCGAGTTTATAGTCCATTAGTAAACCTTCCGATTTTTTTTCAAGAAAATTTTTCAAAGAAGAACCAGAAGAAATATTTGTAGCCATACCATTCAACACCTCTGCAAATCTTTGATTTATTGTTAATTTTGCAACATTCTTTAGAGCAGTAACTAAGTCATAACCATAAATCTCTACTTGGGAAATAATCTTTTTCATCTCAATTCCGACATACTTATACTCTGAAGATTCAGCAATAATTCTAAAAATCTTTGTCGGTTCGATATTAGAACCTGCAATCGCAGCCATATAGATTACTGCAAATGGCAATTCATTTGCAATTTCTTTATCTATAGAAGACTTATTCGCAGAAGGAATAAGATAAAACGCCACAGGAACAACGAGTAACGGCACCAACGGAATCCAAAAGAAAGCAATAACCGACATTTTTAAAAGAAAAATAAGGACTAATAGGAGAAATCCACCTATAAAAGACAATAAGGTAGTAAAAAATGCCATAGAGATATACGTGGGCAAAAGAAAACGCGAGTTTGAATCCTGCAAATCCTTTTTCAAATCAGAAAAATTTCCTGCAATACTATTTGCTAATGCACCGAATACTTTATTAGAAATTACTGCATATAAATTTGGCCTAAGAGTACTAGGAGTAGAAGAACTAGACATCTTCTTTAAATTAGTCTCGGATAAACTCAGCTCTTTCAAGAATTTAGTTTTATCTTCTTTCTTAAGTGAAACTACACTCGCACTTCCAGAGTTTAAAGATGTATATTTAAAATTTACAACATTTTTTTCAGGAGCGGAATTTACAGTAGAATTACTCTCAAGTTTTTTTACTGCAGAAATATTCTTTACAATATCAGGTATAGCCCTGTTGATTAAAACTAGACGACTGAATGAAGAGTTCATATTAGCAATAATAAAACTTCTACCCTTAGGATCTGAATATTTCATTTGTTGACTAAGATTTCTAATATTACCAATAATCTTCTTTGCTTCAGAAATATTTACTCTCAAATCACTAACACTCATGTTAACTCCCCGGCAATATTATTTGACATATCCAAAATAATCTTTTTCAGTTTATCCGCTTCGTCAATATTATTGGAATTAACCGCTTTCTCCAACTTGACAGAAACTTCTTCCATCAATCCAAAAAAATACTCAAGCACCTCTAAATCCCTCATAGAATATTCACGTTAAAATCATTTATTAATGTTACGAAAGAAGAACAATAACGTTAAACAAATTTTAACTTCTAAAAATTATTAATTAAACACAACTCTCGCCATTACATGTTCCTTCCTGACAATCGTTTTCATTCGTCCCACAAGATCCTCCCAAAAGAGATCCACACTTATTATTACTTCCACATTGCCAAGCTGCACACTGATCTAAATTATTACAAGAATCGATTCCTGTTATTCCTTGTGTACAAAGATGACTAATGCCTGAACAATATCCTCCATTGCTTTGACAATCTTCATTAGAGCTACAAGTAGGAATACCTGGAACACAATTTGTATCAACGCATTTAAACCCAGAAGAACAATCGTTATTATCACTACAATCTACACTATTGCTAGGCCACCATCCATTTGGAGTACAATAGGCAATTCTAGAGTCCTCACTATGACAATGGCTTCCAGAAGCACATTCTGAATTATCAGCACAAGAGAACGCACACGAATAAGTTATACTCCCACATACCAACCACGATTCGCATTGATTACTAGCCGCACATTGTACTCCTAAAGCACCATTAGTACAAAAGTTGGAAAAGGAGTTCCAATAAGAGTTATAAGTATTACAATATCCCCCATTATCATTACAATCTGCATTTGCAGAACACGTAACCCTACAAATACCCTCTATACAACTACCCTCTGTACAGAAGACATAGCTATCATCGCAAGACCCTCCCAAAGCTACATAAGTATTCTGACGCGTATAACAATAACTTCCGTCACAAGATCCAGACTGACAGTCATAACTAGCACTACATCCAGAACCATCAATTCCATCAGAACAAATAGAATTCAAAGTATCACAATACCTATCTTGGCATTGTTCTCCAGAATCACAATTACTTTCATCAGTAATACCAGCCGTACACACTCTATTCCCTAGAGAATTATCTGAATAACCACAATATCCAGAAATACACTTATCACTTGAATCACAGGGTTGCCCGTTAGGCCTTAAAACTAAAACATCTGCTAAATTACAATTAGGAATAGTATTTACAGAAGAAACAACACCACATTTTTTAGAACCTTTAATAAGAGGGGCAATTGAAATTCCTTCTAAATCACCAAACGTTGAAACATCTAAATTAAAAGTATGATATTCATTATTAGCAAAAGCATAACTTACATTTGCAGAATAAGAA
>JBAXEZ010000089.1:0-3438 GCA_037140195.1 archaeon | reverse complement strand
AGTTATTTGAGGTGATTGATTAGTTAAGAGCTGGCTAGGATTCGCCTTAGAATTCTAAAGAAAGATGGAAACATTCAATTACACAGTAGAAGCAAGAGGCAGTAGAAGCGAATTAGTTTATAGAACAACAGTTTTAATGCCGAATGGAACAAATGTACAGTTACCAACATTACGAGCAGCTAATTTAGGAGCAGGTTCTGAAGTCTTTATTGAGAAAATCGGCGGTGAAAAACCAGTTTCGAGAGCATTTTATTCAGGCGCAAATTTGCCTGTTGAAGAGACTACAGTCATGGCAAGAGAGATATGTGCAGTTGATTTTATGAAAAGACTTGAAGATATGTATCAATTGAGTTTAAAAGAAGGAGGAGAATAAAATGACTGACGAAAAATCACAAAAAACATTAATTTCTCATTTTGTTGGGAATTGGTTAGTACAAGCTACATTCACAATTGAGCAAGGAAAGGACGCAACACCTATCCAAGACGAATTAGTAGATAAACTAAAAAGTTCTGAAGAAAAAGGAACTATGATGAACGAAGCAGTTAAATTGATTAGAAGTTATGATTGGTCTACAAAAAATGGTTTAGAAGATTTTAGGCAACAATATTTTGCTTTTGAAACCAAATACGGTATGGTACAATAAAATGGAAAAAAATAACTTAGGACTTTTTTATAATGATTTCGAGCTGCTGGCTCGACCGAAAAAGTCCGTTAGCGGCAACGCCGTTCGCTTTGTTCAGTTGTTGCCTTACAAACTTTATCAATTAAGTAAATTAGATAGTAAAGGTTTGTAAAATGGACCCAAGAACACGAAAACTCGCGCAACTCGCAGTCAGAAGGGGAGTTAATGTTAAACCAGGACAGAAGATAATTATTTCCGGCGGAAACGAAGCTATTCCTTTTTTGGTTGAATTGTATAAAGAAATTATTTTACAAAAAGCAATTCCTATTGTGAAAGTTGGACTTCCAGAAGTTAATGACTTTTTTTATAAATATGCGACGAAAGAACAACTTGAAAACTTTCCTGGCTATTGGTTTGATACTGTAAAACAGGCTCAAGGATATATTGGAGTTAGCACTGAATTGAATACTAGAGAACTTGCTGGTTGTGATCCAAAAAAAATGACAGCAAGAGGAAAAGTTACTCATAAAATTTCAGAATATATTTGCAACGAAAGAGATAAAATAAAACGATGCTCAATTGCATATCCTTGTTTAGCACTCGCGCAAGAAGCAGAAATGTCTTTGAGCGAATATGAAAACTTTGTTTATGGAGCAACTATTGGAGTTGATTGGAAAAAATTAGAAGTGATAATTAATAAAATGCTTTCAAAATTTAAGAAAAACTCTTCGGTACATTTAATTGGCGAAGGTGTTGATTTAAAAATGAAAGTTCATGGACATCTAGCTAAATCTGATATGGATTTTGATAATATGCCGGCAGGAGAAGTTTTTATGGCACCAGTAAGAGAAAGTTTAAACGGCTGGATTAAATTTGATTATAATTCTATTGAAAACGGAAAAGAAGTTTGCGATATATTTTTAAGATTCGAAAATGGGAAGGTTATTGAATCAAAAGCAAGTAAGAATGAAGATTTTTTAAAACAGATGCTCGCAACAGATGAGAATGCATCTTATGTTGGCGAATTAGGGATAGGATGCAATCCGAAAGTTACAAGATACATGAACGATCTTTTATTCGACGAAAAAATTGGTGGAACAATACATCTTGCTCTTGGGATGGCATACAAAGATAACGGTGGTGGAAACGATTCCGCAATTCATTGGGATATTGTAAAGTCAATGAAAAAAGCAAAGCTTATTGTAGATGGAAAAGTTATTCAAGAAAATGGTGAATGGAAACTATGAAAAATTCCAGAGCAGAAAAATTAGCTGATCTGGTTTTAGATTATTCTATTGGATTGAAAAAGAAAGATAAACTACTTATTCAATTCGAACCGTCTTATACTTTTTATGCAAAATTAATGGCAGATTTAGCCGAATCTAAAGGAGCGGATATTAGATTTGATAATAAATCTTTAGATACTAATTATCAAAGAAGTTTAATAGACAGAAAAAATCCGGATGAATGGAAATCAGAACTAGAAAGAAGAATTGAAATTTCTAAATGGTGCAATACTCGTGTTTTGATTGAAACAACTGAAGCAGTTACTAATGCTGAATTTGATAAAGAGGTTATTGGGCCGTATAAAGGAGTGCTTTATCGTCCAGGAAGACAGCATGGATATGCAGTTAGATGGAATATAGTTGGTTTTCCTTCAAGACAAAAAGCTAAAGAAGCTGGAATGTCTTTTAGCGAATATGAAGACTTTGTTTATCAAGTTACACTTGGAAATAACTGGCAAGAAATGTCTTCTAAGATGACTAGAATAAAAGAAGCATTTGACCGCGCAAAAGAAGTCCATGTTTTTGTTCCAAAATTAACAGATTTACATTTTAGTTTAGACCGAAGAATCGGAGAAATTGATGATGGAAGATTTAATATGCCTGACGGAGAGATATGCTATGGGCCGATAGAACATTCTACTCATGGAGAAATTTATTTTCAACATCCAGTATTAAAAGGGAAAAAAGTTGTGGAAGGAGTTAAACTCATGATGGAAAATGGAAGAGTGATAAAATCATCTGCAAAAAATAACGAAAGAGAATTAAAAGAATATATTGATATTGCCGACGGAACTGGAAGATTTGGAGAATTTGGAATTGGTTGTAATTATGCAATAACTAGGCCAACGTTGAACGTACTATTTGATGAAAAGATTGGGGGAACGGTTCATTTTGCCCTAGGATCCTCTTGCTCCACAGACCCATTACAGGGCGGAGGATTAGTTCCGAAAGGTTTACCGCATTGGGATATTGTTTGTGACTTAAGAAAAGATAATAAAAAGTTAACAGAATTTCCGGGCGGAGAAATTTATGTTGATGGAAGATTGGTTCAAAAGAATGGAAGGTGGAAGATTTAATGGACTCACAAACGGAAGCTCCAGATTCAGCCCCAGAGGAAATGCCAGATGAGACTAGATGGATTCTGGTTCCAAAAGTACTGGCAGAAGAAATTAATCACGAGAAGAAAAAGATTATATTTGATTTGAGAGAAATTAGATGGGGATTTTACGATGAAGAAATTTCTGGACTGATTAGTATGTTAGAAGAATCACCAATTGTACATAAATGGATCGGAGAAAGAGCACAAGATTATATGATTCATGTTAGCAAATACGATAAAAGAGAAGATGCGTTTAATTCTGATGAAGTGCTGATTAGGGTTAGTGACTATTCTGGAAGATCTTTCCAAGAAATAAGGTCTCCGACTTCTACAGAATCTTTTTATAATTCGTGTATAGAAATAATACAAAAATTGAGGAATCAAAAATAGAAAGAGAGATAAATATCTTAGCATATAAATACTTATAAAT
>JBAXEZ010000088.1:0-3464 GCA_037140195.1 archaeon | reverse complement strand
GATAAATATCTCATAACTTGTTTTGGATTAATATTTATAACAATATTGGGGGCATTATTATCTTTGAATAGGCTGGCTAATTCTCCTAGCGTGGTATTTGATTTTAATTTTAGAATTTTATTAGAGCATTTTTTAACAGGATTTTATTTTCCTCTGATTATTCTGTGCTTTGCATATCTGGGGTTTATCTTAGTTTTTCTTTTGTCTTTTAAGAGATTTACTTGGCCATCAAAGTTAAGAAATTTATCTATTTTGCTTTTGGGCACAATCATAATTATTTCTTTTGAAATTTGGTGGCAATTCGGAATGAGTTATAATTTTCAATCATTTGAACAAATGATTTATTTATTTTTTGGGAACTTGGTTCTTTGGATATACGTAATAAAAATTAAACTATTTGACTAGATTTTACTCGCCACATCAAAAATCCAATCTTCATGGAAATGAGGTGCGAGAATTTGAAGTCCTAATGGCTTTTTATCGATTAAACCTGCAGGTATCGAAATTCCTGGAAGTCCTGCGATATTTACTGGTGTTGTAAAAATATCATAAGCATACATTTCTTCAACGGAAATGTTTTCTCCAATCTTGTGTGCGGTTCTTGGAACGGTTGGTAAAATGATTAGGTCAACGTCCTCGAATAAAGTTTCAAATTGTTGTCTGATAAATTCTCTTGCTTTCAAAGCTTCTCTGTAATATTTTCCGTGATATTCTGCTTTTGAGATTTCGCTTCCACCGAAAATTCTTCTCAAAACTTCATGACCTGCGAAGTCTTCAATTTTCTTTCCGAATCTTCTTCCGTCGTATTTTCGAGTCGCAGAGAAGAACTCTACATAAACTAAAAGATAATAAGTTTCCAAGGAAATGTCTAGGGGAAGATGAACTTTCTTTATTGTGTAGCCGTATTTCTTCGCTAGCTTTTCCGCTTTTTCTTCAATTAATTTCTTAACTTCTGGCTTTGCATATTTTTCAACATCAACTAAACCAATAGTATAAGTTTTTTTCAATTTTACTTCCTCAGGTTGCTTAGTTGTAGAATCTAACTCGTCATGTCCTTTAATTATATCAAAAATTAATTTAGCATCTTCGCTTGTTTTTGCAAGTGGTCCTATACAATCAAAACTCATACACATGTCTAGTAGTCCATAACGAGAAACCGCTCCGTAAGTTGGTTTAAGTCCGACTATTCCGCAGTGTGAAGCAGGATTTCTAATTGAACCCCCAGTGTCTGAGCCTAGGGCAAAATCGCACATATCTGCAGCAACTGCCGCAGCTGAACCCGCAGAGCTTCCTCCAGGGATCAATTCCGGGTTTACAGGATTCTTTGTTGGACCGAATGCGCTAGTTTCTCCAGAACCGCCACAGGCAAATTCGTCCATGTTTACCATTCCTAAAATAATTGCGTCTTCGCCTTTCAATCTTTTAATTACAGTCGCATCGTAAGCGGATAAATATCCTTCCAAAACTTTTGAAGCACAGTTTGTTTCTAGTCCTTGAACGGAAATGTTAGATTTGATAGCAACGCAAAGGCCTGCTAACTTGCCCACTGACTTTTTGCTTTTAATCTTCAGGTCAATCTCTTCAGCTTGTTTCATAGCTTCAGAATTAAGGTGTAAAAAGACGTTCAAGTCTTTATTCTTTTCGTCTATAACTTTTAGAAAATTATTTACGTTCTGCATGGCAGTTAACTTTCCCGATTGTATGTCTTTGACTTTTTGTGTTATGCTCATTCTACTTTTCTTCCTCCGTATGATGCTTTTCTTTCTGGCTCAATGCCCTCTAATAAATGCGAGTATTTTTTTACCATTTCTTTTGGGTCTGGGAGTCTAACTCCTTGACATAAAGATTCGGTGTCTGGAACTGAACCATCACTGTTAGAATAAAGTCTGGATTCTAGGTATCTTCCTCTTTCTTCATTTTCTTCAATGACTATCGAAATCGCGCGGTTTTCGCTTTTACCACACGGAGTCAAACCTAAATAAACTCCTCTTTGCCAAACTCTTTCTGCTAAAAATCCTCCAAATCTTCCCTGCAAGACTTCTATAACTGTTCCTACGTCTTCAGGTAATAATTGGCTTATGTTTGTTATTTGTTTCATTTTATTTCTAACCTTATTCTTCCAGCGTTTGCGAATATTTTAAACTTATTGTTTGTGAGGTTTTCATTTCAAACTGTCCTTTATTCGTTTTAGGGCGAGTTCGTATTCTGGTGCTGCCAGAATGAGTACTGATACGTAAAGGGGATCTTCTTCTGGATGGATGCTTAAATCTACAAAGAAGTCTTTCTTTGAATTTTCAAACGTGGTATTTTCTGGGCAGGTGGCTATCCAAATATCGGCGATAAAAAGTAAAAGATCTTTTCTTAGTTTTTCTTCTATTTTTGGTTCATCGCCGCAGATTTGTCTTGTGAACTTTCTAAGTTGTTCGCTTGTCATTTCCTTTCCCACATCTACTGCGCAATATTTCTTCATTGGCTGATTGAAAATAAAGTCGATATAGGCCTTTGCATTTTCAGATAGCTCTTGCTTTAGAACGTCACTTGCTCGTATAATTTTCTGGATCTCTTCTTTTTTCACCAGATCTATGTCTTTTTGTATTTTGTTCTTGAAGAATGTTTTAGTTAGTTTTTTGAGTTCTTCGTATTCTTTTTCTCCTCCAAAAACTAATTTTCTTGCCGTTTCTTGTATTACTTTAAATTCCTTACTAGATTCTTTCATTAGTTTGATTCCACTATTTTCCTAGCTTTGCCTTTATTTTGCTTTAATCTCTTTTCTTTTTCTTCTTCTGAAATCCAGTCAGCGTTCTTTTCTATGGCGTCTACAAGTTTTTCTCTCTTTTCTGTTATTCTTATCAGCAAAATAACCTTTTCTTTTCCAAAAAACATGTCTACCTCGTATTTATCGTTTTTTAAGAATCTTACAATGTCAATTATTTCTTCGAGTGCTCTAGGAATGATTCCTCTTTCTTCGTCTTCCTGAGTTTCTTTAAAAAAAATACCTTTGATAACTTCTTCTACTTTCTTTTCTTCAAATTCTAAACTTATCAAAAGCTTTTTTAGTCCGCCTTTAAGATTTGAATTTTTATCAATGGAATATCTATGCCTTTTTCCGTTATTATCTGTTCCGCTTAAAGTCAATTCTTTCGGGAGTATTATTTTCATTTTTTCTTCTCCTTTATTTGAAGCCAGCCATCATGGTCTAAAGTAATTATTAATTTATCGTCTTCAAAAGAATAGTTTAGTTCTCCAGATAAAAACAAGATATCAATATTCTTTCTCATAAGATCTTTGTCCATTCTTGGAGCTTCAAATCCCATTTCTCCGCCATCTGTTGATTCTGTGAGTTTGCCAGTTCTTTTTTTAGATACAAATAGTTTATACATTTTTCTGGTTCTAGTTCCAAAATCCCAACTAACTTTTAACTCAAAATTCCATTCTATAAGACTTAGAATAAGATCTAATATTTC
>JBAXEZ010000087.1:0-3538 GCA_037140195.1 archaeon | reverse complement strand
TTAAGGGAAAGAAAGTAAACAAGCCAGTTACTTGTTTAGATGTAGAGAAGACAATCAACTTGGGGTAAGATTTTTTGAGAATAAATTTATACTCTTTGGGAGGGTTATAAAATAGTTTTTACAAATATTTATAAACTTCTTATTTAATTAATTATTATGCGAATTTTTAGTAGTTTCAGTTATTGGAATTTTACTAGCTTTGCTTATTTTAACTAAGTAAATTCGATAACCGGATTTGCTGAATTTCTTTTAACTCTTAATTGATTATTTAGTGTCTGGTTACATTAACTATAAAAATGACAAAAATCAAACCAAGGAGTATGGAAGACATCCTTAGTGATACAAATATACTGGAATATGAATCTTTGTCTTCGCCGGCAGAAGTAATTGCGAGTTTGCCTCCGAATGAAACAGTTCGTCAAACTGTTTTGGTTGCTCGTCAAACTATTAAAAATATTTTAGATGGAAATGATAAAAGAAAGTTGATGATTGTTGGTCCGTGCTCTATTCACGATGTGGACGCGGGTTTGGATTATGCTAGAAAATTAGTTGTGTTAGCTGGGGAAGTTAAAGATTCTGTGTATATTGTGATGAGAACTTATTTGGAAAAACCACGTTCTACGGTTGGATGGAAGGGTTTACTATATGATCCTGATTTAAATGATTCTTTAGATATTGAAAAGGGAATTTTAGTTGGAAGAAAATTTTTATTAGATGTTAATGGGTTAGGTTTGCCTTGTGCAAATGAGTTTGTTCGAACTGGTTTGCCGCAATATACTGCTGATTTAACCTCTTGGGCTGCAATAGGAGCTAGAACTGTAGAGTCACAGACACATAGAGAATTGGCTTCAGGTTTATCTATGCCTGTTGGGCTGAAGAATAATACTGCGGGAGATATTTCTTCGGCTGTTGATGCATGTGTTGCTTCAAGGAGTTCACATACATTCCTCGGTTTAACAATGGATGGGAAAAATTGTACTGTGCGAACTAAGGGAAATAAATATGGCCACATTGTTTTGAGGGGTGCAAATGGAAAACCAAACTATTATCCTGAGAAAGTTGCAGGGGCTATTTCTTTATTGACTAGTGCAGGTTTACCATTGAATATAATTATCGACTGTAGTCATGCGAATTGTGCGAAGATTGCAGGAAGGCAGGAAGAGATATCCTATAATATTTTACAACAGATTAAAGATGGAAACTCAGTGATAAAAGGAATTATGCTCGAGTCAAATATACATGGGGAGAATCAGCCGTTTCCTAAGACTCTGGAGCAAATTAAAAATTTAAAATATGGCGTTTCTGTTACGGATCCGTGTTTAGATTTTGAATCTACAGAGAGAATTGTTAGAAAATGGGCGGAAGAATTGAGAAAATAGTTAACCTTTAACAACGCCAACTGGTCTTAATTTTGCAACTATTTTTGCCAAACCTGCTTTGTCTGAAATCATAACGACTTCATCAATATCTTTGTAAACCTCGGGAGCTTCTTCAACTAAACCTTTTTCGCTTCCAGCTTCAATTTCAATTCCTTTTTTGTTTAAACTTGCTTTTACGTCTTTTGCGTTGATGTTTTTGTTTGCGAAGGATCTACTTGAAACTCTTCCTGCTCCGTGTGCAGTTGATGAAAATGAAAGTTCTTCTGATTCTTTAGTTCCGACTAAAATATAACTTGATGTACCCATACTCCCAGGAATTAAAACTGGTTGGCCAGTTTTTTGATATTCTTTTGGAAGTTCTTTTCTTCCTGGTCCGAATGAACGAGTTGCGCCCTTTCTCATGATTAAAACGTCTTTATCTTTACCTTCGATAGTATGTTCTTCTATTTTTGCAATGTTATGACAAACGTCGTAGACAACTTCGGCTTTGAATTTAGGAAATATCTTTTTGAAAGCTTCTCTGATTGAGTTGGTTATAAGTTGTTTATTTGCGAAACCGAAGTTGGCTGCACAAGCCATTGCGGAGAGGTATTTTTGTCCGAGTTCAGATTTTATCGGAGCGTTAACGAGTTCTCTGTCTTGTTTTGGCCAGCCATATTTTTCTTCCATTAGTTGAATGTAATCTGAGGCAACTTGGTGACCTAAACCTCTAGAACCACAATGAATCATTATTGTGACTTGTCCTTCTTTTAGTTTCCATTCTTTTGCGATTTTCTCATTTATGATTTTATCAACGATTTGAAGTTCAACGAAATGATTTCCTGCGCCTAACGTTCCTAACTGCGGTATTCCTCTCCCTCTTGCTTTTCTCGAAACATCTTTAGGATTTGCATTTGGTAGACAGCCTTTGTCCTCTGTGCATTCTAAATCTTCTTTTGTTGCATATCCTTTTTCTAAACACCAGTTTAATCCCTTTTCTAAAACTTCGTCAAGTTCTTTTTCTTTCAAGATTAATTTGGATTTACTTCCGACTCCGTTTGGTGTTGCTTTGAAAAGTTCATGAGTTAGTAGTTTTTCTTTTCCTTTGATATCTTTTTCTATTAGATTTGTTCTTAGAATTCTTACTGAACAGTTAGAAACAACGAGTCCATTTGCGATAAAATTGTGATTTGGATTATTAATTGTAAAGTCATAAACCCAATCATTATGTATAACTTCTTCTTTATTTTCAATCATGTCCCATACGAATCCTTGTTCGCCATAGCAATTCTTTTCTGCAAAATCATTAAATGTTGGAAAGCAAAAAGCGATTCTGCTTCCCGTTTGACCATAATTGCTATAGTAGATGGCCTTATCTATAAAATATTTATTTGAATATTCTGAGGATAGGGAGTTAATTATTACAGATTTGCCAATACCATTTAATTTCATATCTCTAGCTTTAATCATAGTTTCTTCTCTAAATTTTATAACTTTTTCTTTTAACCTTAGCCACACAATTGCGGCGTTTGCTAATTTTCTTTTTTTGATGTTGTAATCATAGTTTATCTCTGAAAAAAACCTGATTAAGTTTTCAGAATCAGAGTATATCATTAATCTTGTTCTGAATGAAGTGGTGCTATTTATTTCATTAACATCGTTTTTAATCAATACATTTCTGACTCCAAAATTATTCAGTATTGTGGAGATTTTATTGACGAAGTTAATTCCGTGCAGAGAGTTTCTTTTGTTTATAGAAAAAACTAGACCATAGAGATTAAATGAATGTCCACTCATTGTCTTAGGAGAGCTCATTTCTGCGCCAAATAAACTTGCTAAAAATAATCTTTGGTGCCATCTTGGAGAATTAAGTATCCAGTCTGGTAAATCGTAATCTTTTTCGGCTTTGTTTCCTTCAGGTGTTCCTAGTAAATAAAGTAGGGTAGCTAATGCCGAAGAGCCATTATGTAATGAGTGCTCTATTCTGGAAAATTCGTATTTTTTGTATTGTGTTGTAATTTTATGGTTTCTTTTTCTGGAAAAAAGATGACTTTTAAATCCTATTTTATCTAAATCTTCTTTAATTAGGGTCAAGTCTTCTATATCGCCATAAAAACTCGTTTGAGTATTTTTTTTAATGCTTAAAATTTGTTTTTATAGAGCAATATCTTCTCAGCGAT
>JBAXEZ010000086.1:0-3638 GCA_037140195.1 archaeon | reverse complement strand
TAATTTTAGAGTATTGAACGAAATGAATTTAGGAGTAATTATTCCACCACAAACATGGATTACTCCCCTACCAGAGTCCTGGCAAGAAGATGTAAAAAGAAACAGCTATAGTCTTTTATTAGTTCCCGATTTAACAAATAGAGGAAAAGCAAAGTTAATTGATTTAGATAAGGTAGATTTACAAAAACCAAAGAATAGAGAACTTTCAGAAAAACTAGAAGAAATAAAACAAAAATTTGACTCATTTGACTGGAAAGTCTGCCGTCATCCCGGGAGGAGTCGAGAAGAAACCTTAGATAGTATATTAAAACATATGCTATTTGTATTAGATGAAAACGAAAAAAGAGAACTTGTTATTGGAGATATTGACCACTTTACATTTACAAGTTAAAAAAATTCTGTATAAAAAGCCTATCCAACACACATAAACCCCTTCTTCACCGAAAGCCATAATCTTTAAAAACATTAAAATACTGCTCAAGTAAAAGAGTTCTGATAAATATAAAAATGAAAAGAATATTATTCGTTGACAGGCCAGGAATGACGGATGCTTACTCCTTATTAGCAAGAATAGAAGGATTACCTCTAGAGATTATACCTTTCGCTTCATCATGGGATGCGATGAGAGCAATTGAAGAGGGGTTAGATTATGACTTAGCAATTATAGATCGAACGCTAGGCGAACGTGAAACATTCAATGCAGGAGATGCAGTGATCGAACTTTCAAAGAGACTAAATCCAAAAATAGATGTAATAAGTTTTTCTGCCTATAACGACAAAGCTCCCTATGCAGATTATCACTTAACAAAGGATATGAATCTCAGCTCAAAAACAGTTTTTAAAACAATTGAAGATAGATTAAAGCAATAAATAAAATGGCAGAAGAAACACCTAAAATAATCCTCCAAAGAGAATTTACTTCCCTAGATGATTTTGTAAAAAACTCTAATAACTTTTATCTTCACTTCGTAGGAGATTCCGGAATGGGAAGATTATACAGAACAAAAGACGCATTTAAAAGATTTCAAAAGTATCATTTAGAATTAGAGCAAGAAACAACAAGAATAGTTGTTTCAGATGTAAGAGATACATCTCTTTCTAAATGGCATGGACCAATAACAAAAACAGAAACTTGGGAAAAACTTATAGAAGCATATAAACTAATGTCACAGCTTGTTTATAAGGATGACCGAGATGTAAAAAGACCTGACTTAGGAAAAGAATTCGACGACTGGTTTTTATGTAGATAGCAAACCAAACACTTTAAAAAAGCATAATTCTAGTTATATTCATGACAGAAGATAAAGAAAGCATCGCAAATTTACCAACAATTAATGTAGGAATAGTAGGACATATCGACCACGGTAAAACAACTTTATTATCTAAACTATCGGGAAAATGGACAGATACTCATTCTGAAGAATTAAAACGAGGAATTACAATCAAACTAGGCTATTCTGATTCTATTATTAAAGTTGATAAAGACGGAAAGTATACTTCTAAAAAAGACGTAGAAGGAAAACCAGTTAGATATTTGACATTTGTAGACGCGCCAGGACACGAAATGCTTATGGCAACAATGTTATCGGGAGCAGCAATCATGGATGCAGCCATTTTAGTCGTCGCTGCAAACGAAGGAATTAAACCCCAAACAATGGAACATCTCGTAGCACTTCAAGCTAAAAAAATCAAACATGTAATTATCGTTCAAAATAAAATAGACTTAGTAACAAAAGAACAAGCATTCGAAAGCTACAAAAAAATTAAAGAATTCGTCAAAGGAACAATTGCAGAGAACTCGCCTATCATTCCAGTTTCCGCTCAACAAGAAATTAATTTAGACAAAGTTTTAGAGGAATTATGTAAAATAGAAGTTCCAACAAGAAACATAAAGGATAAACCTTTATTTTTAATCGCAAGAAGTTTCGACATTAATAGACCAGGAACAATGCTAAAAGATTTACACGGCGGAGTTTTAGGTGGAGCATTAAAACAAGGAACTTTGAAAATCGGCGACGAAATCGAAATCAAACCAGGTTACACTTACAAAAAACAAAATCAATTCTACTATCAAACTGTAAAAACAAAAATAGTTTCAATGCACAAAGGAGACCACGCGATTACAGAGGCAACACCAGGAGGAAGTCTTGCAATCGAAACAGAATTAGATACTAGCTTAACAAAGGCAGACGCACTATCTGGCTGTATAGCCTCGACAGCAGGAAATTTGGCAGAAATCTCAAACACGATCAATGTAAAATATACTTTATTCCCCGAAGTATTCGGAACAGAAGCTCACGAAAAAGTAGGAAACTTAATTCCTAGTGAACCTTTAATGTTAAGCGTGAACACATCTACAACAGTAGGTATGGTAAAGAAAATCAAAGGAAACGAAGTAGAACTGAACTTAAAAATCCCAATCGTTCCAATCAAAGGCGAAACAATCGGTATCGCTAGAAACATCAACGCTCACTGGAGATTGATCGGGTTTGGCGATATACTTTAATTCTAAAAACAGTAAGTTTAAAAATAGAAAATACTAAATAATCTCATAAAAGAGTTCTGTGATAAATTTGAAAATGATAAAACAACAGCCGACATATACAAGCAGGGCATGGACTAGATTTTTAGAAATAGAAGGAAAGTTAGTCAAGACCATAAAGCTGTTAGAGCAGGACTTGAAAGCAGGAGAACCGACAGAAGAAATAAAAGCAAAAGCAGAAGTAGTCTTACTTAATTATTCTCGAATAGAAATAGCTTTTCTCCAAGATGCTCGCGAAATATCAAATAAAGAATCAAATCAAGAATATCAAGATTGCCTTCGTCATTTAATTGACGCTCATGAAAGATTTCCAAAAACTATGGAAAAAAGACTTTCTGCAATCTATTCAGAATCAGAAGCACAACAACTATTGACAAGAAAACTTTTCGATTATTTATCAACCAAACGTATTTAACTTCTTTCGAACCGAATAATCCAAAACATTTATAAACTTAAGTTTATACGTATAAACTAATATGGAAACGAATAAACTTCAATTTACTAAGTTACAATCAGAAATATTTAACTTCTTAAGTCAAAACGTAGGAAAAGAAATAAACCAGAGCTTAATAGCTAAAGAACTAAAATATTCTCCAACGGCAATCGCCAAAGCATTAGTCTACTTAGAAAAAGAAAATATCGCCACAGTAAAACGAGATAAATTGATGAATTTAAACCTTATTCAGTTAAACAGAGAAAATCAGAAGGTAATCCAACTTAAAAGAGCTGAGAACCTAAAATCCCTATATGAATCTGGGATTTTAGAAGAATTAGAGAACCAATTCTTAGGAAGCACGATAATTTTATTTGGAAGCTATTCGAAAGGCGAAGACACAATAACTTCAGACATTGACATTGCAATAATCGGAAGAAAAGAAAAAGAACATGACTTGTCAAAATTCGAGAAAATACTAAAAAAGGAAATCGTATTAAATTTTTATCCTTCATTTAAAGAAATTCACAAAGACCTAAAAGATAGTTTATGTAATGGAATAGTTCTCTCAGGAGGAATAATTTTATGAATCAGCTAAGATACTTCAGAAACGGAATAAAATATTATGGCAAAGTTTTAGATAAAGAATATGCAGAACAAATA
>JBAXEZ010000085.1:0-3793 GCA_037140195.1 archaeon | reverse complement strand
CTTTCAGAGAGCGAAAAATATTATTGATTCCTTCTTCGTTCATAATGCACCACCAATAATAATATTTACTTTTTTATGTTTAACATTAATTTTTCTATTGCGCAACTTCTAATCAAGCTTTGTCAGGCAAGAATTAAAAGTGAACCGTTTTTAAAAAAGCTTACCATTATTTATGATTTATTTATTATTTATTTTGGATTTATAAATCCTTTGTATGGAAAATTATTTAAAAAATTTTGGAGATTTTTATCGTAGACATATTTATAAATTCGGATTTCTATTGTTTTATATGGTTGATAGACAGATAGTGAACAAGGCGGTGGTACTTCTTTTGATTATTGGCATTTTTATTGCAGCAATATATGTTTTGAAACCCCTAATCATGGCAATTTTCTTAGGAGTTTTTGTCGCTTACATTGTCCACCCACTATATAATCCTGTTAAAAAATATGTTAGGGGAGAAAATTTTTCTACGTTAGTGTTCTGCTTTCTTTTGGTTCTGTTGCTAGCAGTTCCATTATTTTTCCTTTTACCTTTATTTTTTAAAGAAATATTTAATGCTTATATGTATGTTCAAAAAATAGACTTATCTACGACAATTGTGAGTTTGCTAGGTACTTTATTTAGTCCAGAAATTACGCGAGCAATTGCGGTTCAAGTAAATTTATTTGTTGCTACCTTTTTCAATTTCTCAATTACCTCTTTTAGCAATACCTTCTCAGATTTACCAAACTTATTATTAAAATTTACGGTGTTCTTATTTACATTTTATTTTGCAACAAAAGATTCTGAGAAAATCAGAGAGTATCTTTCAGATTTGTCTCCTCTTTCAAAAAGTACAGAAGACAAGTTTTCGCAAGAGTTTAGAAATATTACTAATGCCGTGATATTTGGGCAAATATTAGTAGGAGTTATCCAAGGACTTTGTTTGGGAGCAGGTATGTGGTTGCTTGGTGTTCCAAAAACGGGATTTTTAACGTTAGTAGCGATTATTACTTCGATCATACCTATGGTCGGAGCGTGGTTAGTTTGGATTCCTGTTTCTTTGTATCTATTTGCTGCAGGTAACACTTTAAGTGGTACAATTTTATTGTTGTATGGTTTACTATTTGTGTCTACCATAGATAATATCCTTCGACCATACTTTATTTCAAAAAGATCTAATGTTGGAACATTTGTAGCCATTCTAGGGATAGTTGGAGGATTATATTCATTCGGAGTAATTGGCCTAATTTTAGGCCCGTTAATTTTATCTTATGTATTAATCATTGTTGAATTTTACAGACAAGGTAAATTAAATGAGCTTTTTAGAGAATGAGATTAAAAACTAAAAACCTTAATTGGTTTGCAGGTAGGCCGGTAGTAATTCTTGGAGAAATAGCTTCTAAAAAGTTAAATATTCATGTAGATGAGAAAATATATGTGCGACATGCAGGTAGAAAGATTTTTGCAGTAGTTGATATTTTTCAAGGATTAGTTAAAGCAAATGAAATAGGGTTGTCCAAGGAGATTTCTTCTAGATTGGGGAATAAAGAGGGGGAGCAAGTAGACATTGAAAGTGCCAACTTATTTGAGGGGGCAAGGCTTATAAGAAAAAAGATAGAGGGCGGAGAGCTTAATGCTGAAGAACTGAAAATAATCGTTACTGAAATTACAAATAATAATCTAACGGAAGCAGAGTTAGCTTTTTTTCTTTCTGCTGAGAAGTTAGTTGGAATGACAACTAAAGAAACTATTGCACTAACTGAAGCAATGATTAGTACCGGACGCAAACTTGATTTTGGCAGAGAAATTGTTGCAGATAAACATTGTATTGGAGGTATTGCAGGAAATAGAACTACGCCGATAGTTGTTTCAATATGCGCTGCAGCTGGCCTAATTATGCCCAAGAATTCTTCTAGAGCAATTACTTCTGCAGCAGGAACGGCAGATGTTATTGAAACATTAGCTAAGGTAGAGCTATCTGGTGAAGAAATCAAGAAAGTAGTGGGAAAGGCGGGTGCTTGTTTAGTTTGGAATGGTGCATTGAATTTATCCCCATCAGATGATAAACTGATACACGTTGAACGGCTGCTCAATCTGGATGTGGAACCACAATTGCTTGCTTCTATTATGTCTAAAAAGATTGCTGCAGGTTCAAACAGGATTTTAATTGACATACCCTATGGTGGTGGAAAGATGAAAACTAAAAGACAAGCAAAAAAACTAGGTAACAAGTTTAAAATTATTGCTGAACATTTTAACGTTAAAATTAAGCCTGTCTATACTGATGGAAAACAACCTATTGGAAATGGAATGGGGCCAGTTTTGGAAATGATTGATGTTCTATCTGTCCTAAGAAACGATCCA
Organism: archaeon; assembly: GCA_037140195.1. Lineage (GTDB taxonomy): Archaea > Nanobdellota > Nanobdellia > Pacearchaeales > GW2011-AR1 > CABMGO01. The sequence goes on along the minus strand of JBAXEZ010000085.1, from coordinate 1,444 downwards.
GATTGCCCAAAGGATCTAAAGGAGAAAGCTATACTTCTTGCTTCAGAGATTCTTTCTTTGTGCGGAATATATTTTACTAGAATAAAGGCCAGAAAAATTTTAGAATCTGGAAAAGCTTATGAAAAGTTTAAAGAAATAATAAACGCACAAAATGGCTCAAAGGATTTCGATGAAAGAGTTACAAAATTAAAAATTGCAAAACATAACAAGCCAATCTATGCTGATTACTATGGTAATTTGGAAATTGGAAACTCTAAGCTTAATGAACTTTGTAGAATTTTGGGAACTCCAGAAACTACTTCTGCTGGTATTTATTTGCACAAGCATAATGGGGTTGTTAAAGAAGGGGAAAAAATAATGACTCTTTATTCTGAAAGTCCCCAAAGATTAGAAGAAGGATTGAAATTCTTAAAAGAAGTTGAACCTTTTAAGATTAAGTAAGTTTTACTATTTCACTCACGGAATCCTTTGTTGAAACAAATATTTTTGGTTTTAGGTCAAATCTATGTTTAATCATAGTTCTATGTAAATTCATTGCCAGTTGAGGAGTGTTATTGTGTTCGCTAAGATGGCAAAGAGAGACACTTTTTAGTTTACTCTTTGCATTTTCCAAAATGCTTAACGCGGACTGCATATTTGACAAATGCCCGGTATCTCCGCCAATCCATTTTTTCAAGAAGCAAGGATATGGCCCGTTTTCTAACATTTCAGGATCGTGATTTGACTCAATAAACAAAGAATTAGATAAAGAAATATTTTCCATAATGTTATTACAAACGTGTCCGGCGTCTGTAATTATAGATACTTTCTTTCCATTTTTGTTATCTATAATCGTAAAACTTAAAGGATCTACGGCCTTATGCACTTTAGAAAAAGAAACAACTTCCATCCCCCCTATTATTAAATTCTCGTCTTTTTTTATAGGACAAATCAATTCTTCTTTTGAACAAAGAAAACTTTCATCAATTACTCTTTTGGAAGCAAATATTGGAACATTGAATTTTCTTGAAAAAACATCTATTCCTTTTATGTGATCTGAATGCTCATGAGTTACAAAAATTCCTTTGATGGCTTCAACTTTCTTATTTATTGAGAGCATTCTCTCTTCAATTTTTTTACAGCTAATTCCTGCATCTATTAAAATGCTATTATTGCCGTTACTAACTAAAAAACAATTTCCAGAACTTCCTGAAGACAAAGCACAAACCTCCATTGAACACAAAACCTAACGGTTTTTTCTTCGAGTTTTTCCCTATGTCCAGCTTCGCTGAAAATAAGTTTAATTACAGAATTTAGTTAATTCCGCTTCGCTCATGGGTAATTTACTTTCAAGCTTTGCTTGATTTCCTGTAATTAATTCTTGATGATTAAACCTTCGGTTTACATCCTAGTATTTTGCTCATTAAAAAGGTTTGTAGTTTAAGAGTATAGTGCAATATATATG
>JBAXEZ010000084.1:0-3931 GCA_037140195.1 archaeon | reverse complement strand
AATTTAAAGAAGTAAATAATACTTCGGAAGATTATTTAAAAGAACTAAAGAAAATTGTAGAAACCTACGCAGAAACAGTCAACATAAAACACTAAAATGAAAATCAAAATAAAAAAATTACATCCAGATGCAAAACTTCCAGTTTACGCACACCAGGGAGACGCTGGAATGGATTTATTCTCTGTAGAAGACAAAATAATCAAAGCAGGAGAAAGAGAAATAATCGGAACTGGAATTGCAATGGAATATCAAGAAGGATTCTGCACTTTAATTTGGGACAGATCAGGTCTTGCAGTTAATAACGGAATTACTCTTCTAGGAGGAGTAGTAGAACCCAGCTATAAAGGAGAATATAAAGTAATTATGTTAAACACTTCCAAACAAGATTACGAAGTAAAGAAAGGACAAAAGATCGCACAAGTCCTAATCCAACCAGTTGTTTATGCAGAAATAGAAGAGACTTCCCAGCTTTCAGAAAGTTCAAGAGGAAAAAATGGATTTGGCTCAACAGGATTATCCTAAACCCTATTTCTCGTCCTCATAATCTTTATAAATACCTAAAAACAAAACAAACTATGCAAAATGAGCTTTCAAGAATTTATATCCGAGATAGACGAATCGAATCACGACAAATTTCTCAAAAATAATCTTTCAATATTACATTTCTTTTCTGACTGGGAAATGGACTGTCTCATGTGTTTACCGATAATAGAAAGTATTGCTGAAGAGTTTAGCGGCCAAGCTTTGTTTGGAAAAGTTAACATTGAAGAAGCTGAAAACATTGCAAAAAAACATAAAATTCTAAAAGTACCGAGCGTACTATTTTTCAAAAACGGAACATTGGTAGACCGAATGGATAAGATGAATTCTGAAGACGTTTTAAGGAGCAAAATTAGCTGTTTATTGTAATTCTTACTTAGGCATATATTGTCGCATTGAATTTGCAACTTTATCGGCATCATAAATTTCAACATCGAGAGTTCTATAATATTCCATAGGATCTTTTCCTAAACTAGCTAAAGCAAAAAACATCATAGGTAAAACTGTACCAAAATCCTTTGCATAAAAGTCAGCAGGATTCTGACCATTGAATTCGGCACTTACCTCGCCACTAACATTGCCTTTTTCACGAATGTAAGCTAAAGCAGCCCATGCTAAATGATTACCATGTAAAATATGCATCATCTCAGGACCTCCCGGATTATCAAAACAATTAATTAAATTATTCAACACATCCCTTTCGGAATAATTAACATTCCCTTGAACTCCAGCAAGATAGCTACTAAGAGATTTTGGTACTGACAAAGCAGCAAGCTCATTACTATATTTGGTCAACTCCGGAAGAGCATCATACTCTCTAAAATTGTTATTGAAAACTTTATCTTTGCCTCGAGCATTAGCAGGAATTCCCAGTTCTCTAAGTGAAGCAGGAGACAAATCTGAAACAAGTACACAAGATTCTTTTCCCGTAAATGTATAAGGTGCACCAACAGGTTTTCCAGTCAAAGAAACTAATTCCAATGTTCTACCAACAGGAATATCGCCTCTTAGAGCAAATTGATCAGGTTTACTAACTTGGTCTTTTGCATTTCCATACCAAAGTATATGGCCTGCAGAGGCAGGAATTTTAACATTTTGCATTAAAAAATCATAGAAAATTCTACCTGTAGCCGGCATCGGACTTGCTCTACTTACTGGATAGTTTCTTAACATAAAAATAGAGAGTAAATACTATTTAAAAATCTTACTATTGTAGTAATTATGAAATAATAACAAGAGATAGAAAGCCAGAATTCACGAGGAGAATAAATGACTTCGAGAGGAGTTGAACCCCTGCACAACAACGAAATTATTTTAACAGAAATTAAGAAATCGTTGCTGTGCTTGAGCGGAACGCGAAAGGGTTCAAATACCCTAAAACTATAAATGACCCCGAGGGGATTTGAACCCCCGACACCCGGATTAAAAGTCCGGTACTCTGACCAGGCTGAGCTACGAGGCCATCGTAAACTTCTTCCGAAGATTATTATGCTAAACAATCCTCAATAAAGAGTCTGGTAAATAGTTAGAGAAATGTGCCTTTAAAAAATTAATGTATTTGAAAAATAGAGAATAATACTCGAATTTCCATTAAGTATATAACCTAAAGCGCGTAAGAACTCCAATGCTTAGAACAAAATCAATACTTGCTCCAAGAGAATCCTTTGACGGAGTAAGAATATCAGTCATGTCTAGGCACACACTAAACGATGGCATTACACCACATCCGCAAATCACCGATAGTAATTATATTTTATGGCTACAAATTCTTGCACCTCCGATAAAACTAGTAGGAGACTATTACAAAAGAAATCTACCTTGGGAACAGTTTGCAGAAAAATACTTACAGTATATTAGACAAGGAGACGCAAAACGAGAAGTCCAAAGTCTAGCAGAAAGAAGTCTCCACCATAACATTACTTTTCTATGCATTGAAGATTCACCAGAAAACTGTCATCGAAGACTTCTGGCAGAAGAATGTAAAAGATATGAACCAAGTTTAGCGTTAAGCATACTCTAGAGAATTAATATTTTCCCCAACGAATATCTTTCCATGCACGTTCGTGAATAAAAAACAAAACTAACTTGATTATCATCAAAATAGAATTAAACTTTACTGCCAATTTAAAATCACCATAAACAAGATATATAGCAAGAAGAGTAATTAAAAAAGATAAACCTTCCCATACGATTCCCTTTGCTAAACTTCTTTCATAAGTAGACGCCATGATTAAATCACACAAAGAACATTTTTAATTGTTTTGATTAGAAAAAATTTAATCTTCCTCTTCACATTCTTCTACATCTTGAATCTCAGACTCTGCCTTTTCCAAAGCAAACGCAGCCTCACTCAACTCTTTCATCTTCTTAGAACCGTCATTCGACTTTTTTACTTCATCATTAATCAAATCTTCAGCGAGCTTAACATGCTCTTCAGCAAGTTCAATGTTCTCATTTTTTGCTGAATGTTGAACCGACTTGCTCGGTGCTTCAGCAAGTTCGATGTTTTCTCTAGTCGAAGTCTTCTTAGCCATAAAAGAAAACTATCTCGAAGATTTATAAAAGTTTCTAAAAAGATTATTTGTACTCACGCCAAGTATGTTGACATTTCTTACATCTGTAGAACTTTGTTTCTGGTTCATCAGCACTTCTTGTCTGTAAACTCCAGAAATATGCCTCGGTGTGCTTACAATCTTTACATACAGCGTAAACAGTAGGAAGAGTATCAACTTCTTTTTCTTTAATAACAGAAACCTCTTGGGATTCATCCATTTTTTCTTTAACCTTTAAATCTACTTTATCTTTAGTAGTATAATTACATCTAGCACAACCAAAATTCTTTGTTTTCTGAATTAGCATACCACCACATTTAGGACAAAATTGCATTTTTTAAGATAATATCGAGACTATTTAAGACTTTCTATGAGAAGATTGATACTGGGATTTTATCGAAACTTATATAATGACCCTAATGCAGCCCAGCCATATGGTAATACTACCGGAGCCTTATCTTTTTCAAATTTATGACCATATTTAGAAGCCATTTCTAAAAAATATTTAGTTTGTAAAAAAGCATCAACCACTGGTTGTGTTGAAGAAACCCAATTATTATTCATCTCCAGAGAAAATTTTCTAGAAAGAGCATCTTTCACTATAGTACTATATGATTCGTCCAAACTTTTTTTATCTTTTGGGTCCAAACTTTTTAATAACTCAAATCCAGAAGAGGTAAATCCATTTGCAGAAAAAACCTTTAATGATTGACAAAAGAAACGATACAACACTTCCTCATATCCCATTTGACTGTTAAATGAATTTAAACAAGAATCTATTTTTTCTAGATTAGTCTGAATATTAACTAATAATTTATTCTCCAATAATCTATATTCAT
>JBAXEZ010000083.1:0-4038 GCA_037140195.1 archaeon | reverse complement strand
GATGATCATATTATTATTGAAGATATAATAATAGTAATACACTCAAAATGCAAACTATTTTTTATTTTTCTTCAACATTTTTTCTTGCTTTTCCTTTAATTTTATCCAATAATTCCATGTTTTTTCATCATGGATTGTTAGTTTCTGATTTGAGCGATTATTCAGCTTTGCTTTTGTAGATTGCCTGCTCATAATCTTAATAAAATCATAAAAGCCAGGCAACATTGCATAATACTCATTACCTATTCGGACTTTTATCTGGAGTTGTTTCTTAGAGGGAGCACGATTGCCTTTCTTCCAATAACTTAACAAATTTAGAAAGGCAATCCCTACATATGTCCCACTTTCCAAGCTCTTAACTGGCATCCTTACACTTGCGGTTGTTTCTATTCTTTCAAATCTCATCTTCTTCTGAGTCTTCGTAAAGAGCATCATTTTCTTCTTCTTTTTCTGTTTGAGTTAATTCCTCTTCGCTTTCAGGAACTTGCTCATTAGGAATGGGCTCTTGAATTTCAGAAGCTTTTGTTTCAGGTATTACTTCTTCAGGTTTATTTTCTGGAGCTGTTTCTTTAGGTTTTTCTTTTACTTTGCTTTTTTCCAATAAATCTGTTTGTATAATCAAATGAAGCTGTTCAATTCCTAAAAGAATTTTTTCTATATTGTTATTTAGCTTATTAGGAATCAAATCAATCTCATCAGTTAAATTTCTAAAGTTCTTGCATGCAGTTTCAAACAAACCCTCATTAAGAAGGGTGTTTTGAATTTCTCTAAACTTATCTAAGTCCACTAATTCAAAATCATCTTTTAGAAATCTATCCTGATCTAAAGATTTGGCTAATACTTTAAAGTCTAAGATTTCAACTGTCCTTAAACCTAATTCTTCAAAGTTTTCTTTAAGCTCTTCTATATCTTTTCTCATTTTTTCTTATCAGCAACCCATGTCTTTAGCCTGACTTCATTATCAACCATAGTTGTAAGTTTTCTAATTACTTCTTGGTCAACGTGCTTCTCAAGATATTTGTTTCTTGCAAGCAATACGGATTTCTCAGATTTTTCTTTATCAAGTTCTGTTCTAAGTTGTCTTATTGTGTTACTAAGTTCTTTATTTAGAGAACTAACTCCATTAATAACAAGTGTAAATCCACTCTCAGGATCTTGCATTACATTCCAGTCCTCTAAATCTATTTCATGCTCTGGTTTCTTGAAAACTCCTTTTTCTCTTACCAATGCAGTTTTCTGATGCTGTGTTGCCCTCAGCCAATCTCCTGTTAAGAAGTCTTGATGGGGTCTGTAAGTTACAATTCTTCTATGAGTTATCCATTTCTTTAAATCGAGAACAACTCTTTTTCTTGAACCTCCAGATGAATTCTTTCCGAGAATAACTAGGAGAGTTGTAAAAACTACAACAATCACAATAATGGCTAAAAATACAAGCAATAAAGTTGTTTGTGGTTCCATTATGCTAAGTCTCCTACAGAATTACTTCTTTCTCTTATTCTTAGAATTACAAAAACAGCAACTATCACAAGAAGGATAATCACAATAATTATCAGCATAACATTAGACAAACTTGAACCTTGTTTGTTATTATCCGAGATTTTCAAATTTGATGCACACTCATTCAGTTGTGTATCCTTTGTATCTATCTCTGTGCCACGTTTTTCCCATTCTACTTTAAAGTCATCTCTTTCTGTCTGGCATTTTTTATAATCTGCTTTTTCATCAACTGTTAAATCCTTAGTATCTTTAAGAATTCCTAAACAGTCTCTCAAACTCTGAGGATCGCCTTCTACAGTTTTATTTATTGCAGGGCAACTAAATGTTTCGTTTGCATCATAATTAAAATAACCTAATCCTCTTGGAAAGCTTTGAGTATTTGTGCCAACAGTTACTTTAATCGTGCTTTGATCTCCTTCAATAAATATCGGGACTTGATAATCGTATAAAACTATATTCTCATTAGAGATATTTGTTGTTGCATTTGTTTCTCTTGCACAAAAAGTATCGCTTTCATTCGTGAGAATTGTTTCATTTGTAGTCTCGTTAATAGAACTTATCTGATAACTTATTTCTTTACACTGCCCAAAATCTAAGTATGTTTTTTCTGCATTAACCAAACTCAAACTTGCAAGGCATATAAATATCAGAAAAGCCAATGCTACTTGTGGTTTCATTCTGCTTCACCTCCTTTCAATTCTTGATCATTACTCGGTGTTGTATTTTCAAACCAATCGGTATTGAGTTGCTCTTGCGACAATCTCTTTTCAGCGATCTTAATATAATCTGGATTAAGTTCAAAGCCGATAAATTTTCTTTTTGTTTCTTTGCATGCAACAGCAGTCGTGCCAGAACCCATAAATGCATCAAGAACAATATCCCCCTCGTCAGAACCATTTTTCACATAATTCTTTATAAGTTCCTTCGGTTTAGGTGTTGGATGAAAGCCACACTCTTTTCTATATTTTATATTTGTGCTATTGCAAGTAAAAACATCTCTTTGCTTGCAACCAATATTTAATTTTACCTCGCCAAATCTCCCATCATTTCTAAACCACATAACAACTTCATAATTGCACCCATACTGATTTGGAAACACGCCCATGATATCTGGTTTATACCAAATGAGATACTTGTAAAATCTGAATTCTTTTTTCTCAATCATCTCTCTTGCCCAATGAAGGTGATGATAGCTAAAAAACATGTAAACCTGACCCTTTGGTTTTAGAACTCTTCTAAATTCTTTTAGTAATTTGGCGATAAAATATTGATAGGCATCTAAATCCTCAAAAGAAGAATCCCAATCTGCATGGAATATTGAATTTTGTGAGGAGCGTCTTATTGTTTGATCTTTCAAATCTTCTCTAAGATTTTCAATGAAATAAGGAGGATCAGTTACAATTAAGTCCACAGAGCTATCTGGAAGTTTCTTTAATCCATCTAAACAATCCATACGATAAATTTTATTTAATTCAAACTCCCCAATATTATCAACCATTTTTAAGAAATTCTATAATCCTCCTTTTTGCAATTTCAATATAATCTGGATTAAGCTCTATTCCGATAAAACTTTTATTCTGTTTAAGAGCAACAACCCCTGTTGTGCCACTACCCATAAAAGGATCTAAAACAATTCCGCCATTAGGACAACCTGCCTTTATTGGAGTTTCAATTAATTCTTGAGGATAGACTGCGAAGTGAGCTCCCTTAAATGATTTAGTTGTAATGCTCCAAACACATCTTTTATTTCTTCCATCGGGATGACACATCTTTTTTATATTCATGCCATAAAAACTGCTTCCAATCTCTCTATGTCCATCCCAGTTATGTTTTGTTCTCTTGATACTTTCTTCTTTATGGGGCTCTCTAATTTGTTTAAAATAATATTTTTTACTTTTAACAAAGAAAAATAAATATTCAAAATCAACTGTGAATCTATCTCTAACTGAACAAGGCATACAATTTGGCTTATGCCAAATAATTACATTTCTAACAATCCATCCTCGCTTTTGCATTTCAATAGCAAATCTTAAAGGTGTTAATGTTAGATTTTTATCTTCAAGAAGTCCTCTGCCCCTTATTGCATTTGCTTTATTTATTCCGAGTTTCTTAACTCTCCTAGTTCCAGTTAGTTGATCATTCAAAAATGCACCGCCAGATTTTGTATAGTAAGTATCTCCAAGATTAACCCAGCAAGTTCCATTTTTCTTTAGAACTCTTTTGCCTTCTTCAAATATATCGCACAATTTTTTAATATACTCGCTAAAATCAGACTCTAAACCAATCTGTTCTTTTATTTTATAATCTCTTAAAGCCCAATAGGGTGGAGAAGTAACTATACAATCTATGCTTTCGCTTGGCAGAGTTTTCAAAACCTGTAAAGCATCACCTCTAATTATTTTATTTACTTCCATTTCAGCCTCCACCATATCCATGTCCAGCAATTATCTGATAACGGATAGGCAGGATACAAACACCACGTGTGTAAACCTGTTTTCCAAGCATCTATCTGTCTTTGCAAATCTTCTTCTTCTTTTTTGC
>JBAXEZ010000082.1:0-4103 GCA_037140195.1 archaeon | reverse complement strand
TTGAAAACCTATACAATAACTAATTTATTCTTTTACCAATAGCCACTATATCGCTAGCAAAATAAGCGTCTAAAGGCGTACCTATTTGTGGCTTTAAGTTTTTAGTTTTCTTTATCCAATTCTCTGAGATGTTAAACAAAGTTTTTAATCTTCTCTTTAGTTGAATGTGAGTGAAAAATAAAGATGCACCAACTATCTTTTCAAATTTTAAATCTATTTTTTTAAATATTGCTTTTAATTCTTTATGTGTGAATGGATATTCTTCTCCATATTGCCATCTACCCGCTTTTTGCGATAAAAATTTCCATGTTCTATAAACTAAATTAAGACTATTGGGGACACTAAGAAATGTAACACCATTCACTTTTAATGTATCTTTATGAGTTCTTATGAATTTTATTCTATTCTCATTCTTAAAGTGTTCAGCAGTTCCAAAAGACATAGAAACATCAAATTTATTGTAAAGAGACTTGTCTAAATTCAAAGCATCCATCTGGATAAACTTAGCATTCTTAATATTTGCTCTTTTAAATAATAATTTTGCAGCATTTAAAGCACCTTTAGAATAATCCAAAACCGTAACATCTGCACCTTCCATTGCGAAAAGAAGAGAAAAAAAACCTTGTCCAGAACCTATTTCTATTGATTTTAATCCTTTAAATGAACCAAATCTTTTAATAACTTCTTCTTTTATTCTTTTCCATCTGATAGATTTCTTTTCATATTCAATAAAATACTTATCTCTATCTTCTAACATAGAGTTATTATAAACTTGATTATCCCAAACCGAAGCTGTATTCTTTTGCACCATTCTTTATCACACCAATAATGGTGTATTATGTTAATATATAAATCTTTCTAAAATTCAGCATGGAGAATGTATGTTTATTCAGGAAAATTAAACAATTGTCAAATGAAAAGAAATTTAGTATAATCGAGAAAACTCAAAAACATCAATTAGATGTTAGTACATTATCTAAGGAAGTTAAAATTGCTTTTAATAAATGCTCAAATTATTGCACAGCTTTGGAAAAAGAAGGCTTAATTCAAAAACAGAAGGAAGGAAAAAGAATTCTAGTCTTAAGTAAGGTTCATTTTAAAGAAAACACCATTATTTTTAAATAATTACTTTTTGTTTCTATAACTATCTGCAGCTACTTCAAATTCTTCTAAAGTGTATTGAGTCATAGGATGGGTAATTCCTTCACGCTCCGAATGATTAAGACCAGAGGTAGAACGAAGAGTAGACTTTATTTCTAAAATATTTTCTAAACCTTTTACAATTCCAGTAGGAATTGTTATAACTTGCGGAGCTGCGTTAACTAATCTTAAGATATCATTAGGTAGCCTAATACTCCCCACAATTAAAGAAGAGCCAGTATTATCTAACTTTTCTGCAACGTAAGCAATATCTGCTAGAACCTTTTCCCAAGCTTGTTCATTATATTTTTCCTTATTTTCTTTTACTACGGATTTCCAATCTGCTGTTCCAATTTCTTCTACTTTGTGTCCTGCAAGCTCTAGAATATAGCAGTCTAACATTCTGTTTGCAAATAAACTAACATAAGTCGCTCCCGCATTCGCGGCTTCCAATGCTTGGTAAGGAGTCATGCAAGCCGTTACGTTTGTTTTTATCCCTTGTTTAGTCAGTTCTCTAGTGGCTAATAATCCGCCTTCACAAATAGGAATTTTAACAACTACGTTTGGTGCAAAACCAGAAAGAGTATCTGCCTGTACAAGTAAAACGTCTCTAACTGCCTCCGGAGACACATTAGTAATATCTTTTACATCTATACCTCTTAAGTCTGTTTCTAAACTTACTGGAACGGACGGATATCTAGAAAGAATATCCTTACAAGCTTTCTCTACTCCTTGAGCTAGATCGCCTGTTGTTTCCATAATTTTCGGATTTGTAGTTATACCATCATTTACCCCTCTTGAAAAAGAATATTCTATTTCTGGAAGACTGGCAGTATCTGCGAAGAAAATCATTTTGTCTCCTCCTTTGAATTACTGAAATCTGCTTGAACTAATTCCATTAATCTATCTACTACCATATGTTGAATAACACTGTGAAAGCCTTCCGTATGAGGCGTAGAATCTTTAGGAACAACAACACAAACGTCAGACATCTCTTTCATCTTACCGCCATCAAAGCCAGCCATACCGATAATTTTTGCACCTCTTTTTTTAGCAAGCTCCATTGCCTGAACAATATTTCCTGACCAACCAGAGCCACCATGAACAGATACTAAAAGAATTACATCGCCTTCATCAAGGAAAGTATTTAATAATCCAGCGTAAGCTTTATCCCATCCAGAATCATTAATCCAAGCAGTAAGAGACGCAGGATTATCATTCAAGCACATTGCTTTAAATCCTCTCAGAGAAGTAATTTCCTTCATTGAACTATTGTTTGCAACAGTTTTAGATAAGTCTGCTGCGAAATGAGATGCAGTAGATGCGCTCCCGCCGTTGCCCATAGTTATTACCTTTTTACCACTTTTCCAAGTAGAAAAAAGAATATCAATAAATTTGTTTAAATCTTCTTTATTTATCTTTCTACAAATATCGTCAGTCTCTTTCAAATATTTATCAATATATTCTGAATTACCTTCCATCGTATAAAACCTTACAACCATCTAGGTCAAATTTAAATTGCAATTCTTTCAATCCTTCCTTTTCCATAGCCTGCCTTAATTGTCTTTTGTTATTGTCGCAATAAAATAATAAAAATCCGCCACCGCCAGCGCCAACTAGTTTTCCACCAAGAGCCCCATTTTTTAATCCTAATTCATAGTATTCGTCTATTTTATCTGAAGACATTTTATTACTAAACTTTTTCTTGGTATCCCAATGTGCACTAAACCAGCGCCCAACCTTCGCAGTGTCTCCATCTTCAAGACATTTTTTTATTTCATGACCTATATCCTTTATTATATTCATTTGATTCATTTTATCTTCATCACTTTCTGCATTTTTCTTTTGATCCTTTATTACATCCACAGTAGAATGTTTGATGCCAGTACTAAAAAGAAGAAGATTATTTTCTAATTCTTCTTTTGTAGAAAAAGATACATTCAATGGAGTAAACATGACACTACCATCTTTTTTTATTTCTAAATTTAGTATTCCTCCGAATGAAGCCAGATACTGATCTTGTTTTCCTATTGGTTCATTTAGAACTTCCATTTCGATATGTGCGGCTTCCTCTGCCAATTGTTTATTGGACACGTCCTCTTTTTTGAAAACATGGAGGGCTTTTAACAAAGCTACCAAAAAAGTACCCGAAGAACCTAGCCCGGTACCTGCAGGCACATCTGAAATCGCAGTAATCTCTAATGGTTCTTTTATATTTAAAAGTTGCAGAGCAGCCTTTATTCTGGAATGCTCTATTTCCTCAACAGTCTTAACATTTTCCGTTTTAGAATATCTAATAAAGAAATCATCGTAAAAATCTCTTTTTTCTATAATAATATAATTATATTTATTCATAGCTACCGAAACTAATGAACCTCCAAATTTTGAAGAATAGAAAGGCAAGTCTGTTCCCCCTCCTCCCAAAGGAATTCTCAATGGCGCTCTTACGACGATCATATAGTCTTTTAGGCCATTGAGTATTTAAACCTTTCTGCGAAAAGCTTATAAATGCATAGTAGTAACAAAAATTAAATAGATTTTTATATTTTAAATTTCAAAATCATTTATGAGAGTTGGAATTATAGGTGCTGGAAGAATTGGAAAATTTCACATAAGAGAATTTTTTGGTGCAGGATGTGAAATTGTAGCTATTTTTCAGAATAAAAAAGAAAAAGCGGAAGAAAATGCAAAAATTTTATCTGAAACTTATAAAAAACCAATAAAACCTTATTGGAATTTAGAAAAATTCTTTAAGGAAAAATTAGATATTGTTTCTATTTGTACTCCTTGCGAATTTCACTCATTTTATATAAAGAAAAGTTTAGAAAAAGGATTGAATGTTTTTTCAGAGAAACCATTTGTTTTTGACTCGGAGGATAAGAATTTTAAAATTGCAAAAAGATTGGTTGAACTTGCAAAAGAGAAAAATAAAATCGTTTCTGTAAATACTCAGTGGGCTTGCT
>JBAXEZ010000081.1:0-4121 GCA_037140195.1 archaeon | reverse complement strand
GAATTATTAATGGTGCCATAACAACTTCCCACGAGTCCGCCAACCCTCTCAAATGTTCCATTTATACTAATATTTATTAAGCCAATATCAGAAACATTCCCCGCTACGCCCAAATATCCGAATAAACCCAAGCCGAGAGTAGCCGGTTTGTTTACTATTAAGTCTGAAATAGTATGACGACTCCCATTAAAATTACCTTCGAATCTAACTCCAGTAGTAGCTCCAACTGGTTGCCAATTATCTCCGATACCGGAATAATCAGAGTCAGATGAAGATAAATTTACCGTTAAAATATAGCTTGCATTCAAATTATTTCGCGTATTGTTTAAATTTCCCCAAGAGGCTATTTGATAGGGATTTCCTAATGATCCATCGCCCCCAGCAAAACCACTTGAAAAAATTCGGAACCCAGAGCTATTATATCCTATATGCGCAGTCTCTTGAGAAGTCATTCTGAGAGTATAGTTGGAGTAAGTTGAATTTATAACATTAGCGAATACTGCTGAATCATAAGTATTCATAAGAGTGCAATTATATTCTGTCGCTGTTCCTGAACAATTAGTTCTTACATATTTTAATTCAGTAACACAATCCGTGCAACTACTTCTTCCAGTAGAATTATAACCCAGGTATTTCCAGTCCCCAGTTCCCTCCCCCAAATCGAAGGCATATAATCGAGTAGAATCATCTTTCACATATAGTTTACCTTTTGCAATTGCAGGAGGATTAAAAACCCAAGCCACCATAATATTCTTATACATTACATTGCAATTTGTTAAATTTATTCCATAAAAACCCTTGTTGTATTGCGCCTGACCAAAGAAACCTATATTGTTTACAACACTAAGTCCCTGATATATTCTCCCACCAAAAGATACATTACATATTTTACTACCATTTGTTTTATTTGCAACAAAAACAGTCGCATTTATAGAACTTGTCCCTTTATTCACTATAACAATTCTATCTTCCCATAATGCAATTTGAGAAAATGTTCCAACAGTAAAATTCCAAAGAGGAACGCCGTTAGTATTATTGAATGCATATAAAAAACCAGTAGTCTCAAAGCCCGCATCTCCTGCAATATACACAACACCATTTTCAGCAGATGGCTGAGTATCCCAAAAACGAACATAAGTTAAGTTACTAGACCATCTAACAACCCCAGTAGTAGCATTTAAACTAACAGTATTATTCATAGTGTCATTTGTAAGATCTCCATCTGGACCAACAGATCCACCAATTAAAAGAGAGTCTTGATAGTAAAGAGGAGTCATAGTAAGGGATAGAAAGTTTGGATTAGTATAGGACCAATTAACTGCCAGATTATCTTTGTTATAAGCATACACGGTCCCATTTTGACAATTCTGAAAAATGAGATAATCATTTTGAGTAAGACTATCCATGTTAAGAGTGCAAATGCTATTATTAATCAATATTGCCCCAGTTGTTTTATTTAGTTTGTAAACTGCAGAAATAGGGCCTGAATATCCGGGATTAATATAAATATAATCGCCCATAGTGTCCAATAATGGAGTTCCATCAGACTCACCAATATAAGTTGTCCAAATTAGGGCACCAGTAGTTGCATTAAAAGCCGTTATATTTCCAGTACCATTTTTTGCAACGGTATAGCCAATATCATTTTCTATAACAATCCCTCCAAATTCATCATAAGTTCCAGAATAATTTTGCGTCCATAAATACTTAAACCCATACATCTCGCCGGTGTAATTTAAATAAACATCTGCATAATTAGCAATTTCGGTAATTGCTGAAGCAGAGTTAATTAACATAAAAAGCCCTACAATAAAAATTAATCCGAAACGTACACCCCTCATGAAAACTATTGTTATACGTTATTTATAAATCTAATGTGAAACTAAAACATTTAAAACCTCTAAAAACCTGAGTTTTCTAATGTCCATTAATAAAATTCAAAAGATAAAATTCGGGGTTTTAATTGCACTTATTGTTGCCTGCCTAGGAGCTGCAGTTTACTTACATGTTGAGGGAATAGAATTTAAAATAACGGAAATAGGAGATTACCAATATGCCCCTCTGTATTTTATACTATTTTACGTCGCAATTTCTTTTATTCCGATACCAATTGCACCAATAATGTTCGTCGGAGGATTCATCTTCCCTTTCTTTCAAGCAGTGATTTTTACTTTGTTTGGTTCAATAATCTTCGCCACAATTTCCTTTTATATAACAAGATGGCTTGGAAGAGATTACTATGAATATTTGGAATCTAAAAACCAAAAACTTCAAAGCCTAGATTTAAAATTACGACACGACCCCTTTGAAAACTTACTATTGCTAAGAATGTTTTTTATAATTCCTGGAGAAGTGATAAATGTTTACGCAGGACTTTCGAAAATAAAATTTAAAGATTTTATTACATCGACAATAATTGCGTCTACTCCCTTGATTATGTGTTGCATCGGAATAATACGAGCAAGATTACTTCACGATTGGGTCGGAATAATCATCTCATCCCTAGGTCTCGTATTAATGTTAATTATCCCTATAATGTTCTCTCCAAGAATACAAAGAAAAATCAAAAAGATGTCAGATAGATTAAAAAACTTCTAATACAGCATTTTGTCAGTACAATATTCAAAACTGTCTATATGCACAACGTAATTATCCATAGAATTGCCCCGGTCTTCGTCATCATCCTCATCCACATACCTAACCATGAAGAATACAGAGCTAGGAAGTATATAAATATTATGAAACAAAACCGAAACTAATTTAATCCCTAAATTCTTAGTTATTCTATGCCTTATCTAACTCAGGCCAAAGAAACAGACCTAGGATACACACTTTCACTAGATGATT
Organism: archaeon; assembly: GCA_037140195.1. Lineage (GTDB taxonomy): Archaea > Nanobdellota > Nanobdellia > Pacearchaeales > GW2011-AR1 > CABMGO01. The sequence continues at coordinate 1,274 of JBAXEZ010000081.1, read as the reverse complement.
TTGCAAATCTTCCCCAAGACAGAAAAGAATTTCTAATGCACGATTTTATCTATCAATCGAACTATATTGAAGGAATTTCTGACCATTGGGTTCAAACTGTTCAAAGAGGCGAAACCCCAACATTTCCGCCCACACTCTCTTCCCATGAAAAAGCATTCGAACTAATGATAGAAAATGTAACTTTAAGAAAACACCCCACACGTACACAAATTAACAAACTACACAAAACGTTAATGGAAGGATTATTGCGTGAAAACGAAAGAGGAAATCTTAGAAAAATGAGAGTTGGAATCGGAAAAAAACATTTTCACCCAGAAACTGGAAAATACATAGGAACAACATGGATGAGAAGATGCCCCCTACCAAAATCCCTTCCCTATCTAATGAAATGCTATGGAGAATCAATTGAAGACCTTGCAGAAAACCCAACCGTAACACAAGAAGACCTACTAACAAACCATGCCTATTTTGAATGGATTCATCCATTTGCAGACGGAAACGGCAGAACTGGAAGACTTTTGCTAAATTGGTTATCCTTAGCGCACAGAAAAGAATTTTATGTCATCACATCTTCTAAAAGACAAGAATACTATAATTTTTTACAAAGTTTAGAACAACAGTTTAATGATAAACATAAAAGAATTTCAGAAAAATTAAAATAATATTTTTATTTAAAAGATCTTAAAACCATCACGGGCTTATCGTATATTACAGAACCATCTGCATTTACTAAATATTCAAGCTCAGCTCCACCGCCAGAAAGAGGCGCTGCATCCTTAAATCCTATAACTGCTTTTGCATTTTCAGGCATTGAAAATGACACGATAGTAAACTTCCTCGTTCTCTCTCCATTAGAATACTTCTCAAATATTCTCTCAAGTGTTGCATCTGTTTCCAAATCTGAAGGAACAATACAACCCATAGGCCTATGTGCTCTCTGATCTCTCAAATCTCTTAAAACATTTCTAAAAACAGTTTCATTTTCTCTCGCAATATGATAATAATCTTCAAAATTAAACATTTTTACAATATCCAACCAGTATTCAAAACATTAGAAGTTTTTTTATCCCAGATAGCCTTAATCAAAGCTCTATTCTCGGAAGTATCTTTTGCAGCAACAACAGTCTCAGTAGAAAAAGCCTTTAGAGCATCTTTTACAGATAAAACGCCCTTTGCAGAATCCTTTCTTCCGCCGAATGGGAAAGTGTCTGGACCTCTTTGACACGCGCTGTTTAAATTAGACCTAGCAACTAAATTTGCAAGAGCATCAATAG
>JBAXEZ010000080.1:0-4141 GCA_037140195.1 archaeon | reverse complement strand
ATCTATACGTTCTGTGAGAAAATAACCATCATTAATATTTCCATATCCTCTTATTAATTTTTGTCCGTTAATTTCTTCGAATTCAAATCCTTTGTAAACTTGTATGCTCGCTTTAAAGGCAAGAGGTATTTCACTTGAAGTGTATAACGGAACAACGATTGTTCTTTCGGTGGCAGCTATAGGTGTATATTTTTTTGTAAGTCTTTTTGTAGTAATTGGAATTATTGAGTATCTATTGATGTCTTCAGCAGCAAATTTTAAAAAAAGAGCTCTTGCTTCGGCTGTAGCTTCTTGAATTAATTGCGGAGAAAATTCTTTTGGGAAAGTAATTTCGCTCATGTTATTTTTGAGTCATTTAAGTTTTTAAGTATTTATATGTTTGTAGAACTACTCTTTTCCGTTCCACTCTTTGATAAATCTTTCTAAGAAGTCTTCGACGAATTGATATCTTTCTTTTGCGATTTCTTTGGCTTTTGCTGTCTTAAAAGTTTCTGGAGTGATTTTTAATATTTTTTTATGGAATCCTTCAATTGTGGATTTTTGGCCTTTGTAGGTGTGAGCGGTAGGTTTTTGTTCTGGGTTATATAATGGGATCTTTGCTCTTCCTCCAGAAGCAAACATTCTTGCAATTGCAATGGCTCCAAGAGCATCTAGTCTGTCCGCATCTTGTAGAATTGCAGCTTCTATGGTTTCGGGAGTTATGTTTGTGCTATGTCTATGGACTTTGATTGCATAGGCAACTCTCGAGATTTTATCTTGCGGGAAGTTCATTTCTTTAAGAATTTGTTCGGCCATAATTGCGCCTTCTTCTGCATGGCATTCACATTCTTTTTTGTGTTCTTTTTCTCTAGCAATATCATGCAGTAGTGTGGCTGCCTTTACAACATCTAAATCTGCGTTTTCGTCTTTAGAGATTAGTAGTGCAAGATTGTAAACTCTTTCGGTATGGCTAAAATCGTGGCTTCCACCGTCTTCAGAATAACTCTTGGCTTTTTCTTTTAACTTATCAAAAAATTCTTTGTCTACCATACTTATTAATGGGAAAGTGGTTTTTAAGCATGTTGGTTAGAATTATTGACTCTCTTCTTTATCTTCTTTTTGAGGATATGCGTCTTTTGGACATAGATAGGTTATTTGTTTGAAATGACAGGTTTGCGGGTTTCCAGACGTGTAGTCTACTACATTGCATAAATCACAGGAGAAAATTCCGTTTTCTAGTTTGCCCAAGGGGCAGATTCTTTGTTTTGTCATAAGAAAGAATAGATTGTCAAGTACTTAAATAAATGGAATATTTTAGATATGGGAGATAAGTTATTTCGTTTGTTACTTTTTATATTATCTCTCCGTCTTTTCTTCTTGTTTTTTTGGTTTTATACAATATCTAATTGATCTTTTTGTGTCTATTAGATCTATTTGTCCGTTGTCCGGTTCGTATGAGAGAGTATACTCTGCAAGTAGTCCTTCGTTAGCTTGCAATGTGACTTCTTGTATTGGTAAAGCGGTTTGAGTTGCAGGAGTCCAAACGCTTAATCTTATTTCTAGGAGTTCTCCATTTACAGGTTTTTGTTTAACATCTCTGTAGATCTCTCTTTCTTTAAAGTAATTTACTTCAACTATTCCTCTAGAACACACGGCTTCAAAAGTTATAGGCAGCGAATCAAGTGCTCTTTGACAATCGTTTAATTGACTAGATTCGGTTACTTTTACTATCATTTCAATATTTCTTAATTTCATCTTATCTAAATTTATCACTCTGTCTTTTCTTCTCTTTTCACAGAAATTGCATATCTTACTTTATCTTCTCTGTTTACAATTTCAATTGTACTATTTATTGAGTTAAAAGTGGTTTGATATTTATCTCTTAATTTTTCTAGTCCTCTCATTTTTATACCGGGAGTAGTTTCTGTCATTCCACTAAGTCTCATAAGAAGGACTCCTCCTGGAATGCCTGTTTTTTCCGTATAATATACTACTCCGTTTGCAAAATACTTAACGTTTAATTCTCCTCTTCCCATGGATGCTCTTTGCGTAGGATCGGTAGGGTAGTGTGCTTCAAAAGTCAAATCTAATTCATCTAGTGCTTTTTTACAAAGTATTAAATCTTCTGTACTTTCAACATTAACTGTTAGCTCTACACTTTCTAATTTCATTTTGTCTCCTCACCAGTCTTTTCTCAGAATTATTTTTTAGCTTCTTTAGGTTTGATCATTTCTTCGAATTTTTTACTACCTTCTTTTGTTACAGATAAATTAATTTGAACTGTGTCAGCGGAGATTTCGTTTCCTCTAACTGTTTTTCTTTTTCTTAATCCTTCCGAATTATCTCTCATTCCTCTTCCTCTTGTTAAAATTATTCTCTTGATAGCTTGACCTTTTACGTCTGGCATTCCTGGGAAACCAGCTTTATCAGATGTTCCAGTTACAAGTAATTCATATCCTTCTAAATCTGCAGAAATTAATTTTCCGCTAATAGTTTCGCCAATAACAATTCCGATTAACTCTTCGTTGTCTGTCTCAAACTTTGCTGCTTTTCCTTTGTGAGATAAGTTTACTTTATACATACTTTAGTTGTTGAAAAAGTGGTTTATAAAGGTTTTGGGGGCAATAGTTCTTGGCACGTTTTGTATTAGGATAATTTTATAAAGTAGTTTTGTGTCAGTTGACTATGAAGAGGAGGATAAACAAAGGACTAATTTTCAATAGTTTCGAACATTCGTTCGATGAAAATTGTCCGTTAACGGCAGTCAATGCTTCGCATTTTTTGCCTTGCGAACTTTTTTCTGAATTAAATTTTAAAAGTTTCGCAAAATGAAAAAGAGAGGAGAATTTTTACTTTTTGTAGTTACTTTTAGTTTGATTTTATTTTTTCAATTAGCTTGCGCTTACGAATATGAGGCTACTAATATTTCTTTAGATTCTAACCAGATTCAGGGAGATTTACTTTCTGGAAATTTTGTTTTGAGTCTAATGGATGCACCAATTAATTTGATTTTTTCTTCTGAGTTAGGGAAAATATCTTTATCACAATTGTTTGCAAATGAAGGAAAGGAATTGGGTTGTGAGGTTAATAACTGCTCTGGAGTTTACAGTGTTACGGATAGTGGTTCGCCTTCTTTATCTTTCGTTTCTAATCCCTCTGGCGTCGTATACGGTTTATTATTTACTGGCGAGGGAGTTAGTTCTCTTGGCTTTAATATGGTAATTTCTGCTGTTTTTCCAGAGTCAGATAAAGTGCCGTTTACAATGCTTGTCGGTAAAAACTATCGACTTATCTTTGATTCTGCTTCTGAAAACTTGACTCATGTTCGGCAAACAACCTACGGATGTTTTAATCCTGCGGTAACATTTACGAATGGATCTATCGATTCGGTCGGATATTGTGAGGAAGTTAATTTAACTGATTCCAAATCTTATTTCATTGGAGCAAATATTTCTGGTTCGGGGGCCCAAGATTTTATATTTTCATTAACTCAAGATGGAAATGATATTGGTACCTGTTCCCAATCAGTTAGCTCTTCGGCAAATTATCTTGAGTCTGTTGGATGCATGGTTAAGCTATCTGAAAGGCAGTCTGCAGGAAAATATGAAGCATGTATAAAAACTGCTAGTGAGGGGGTTTCTAATTATAAAGTAAAAAAAGAGAGTGTGGGAACTAATTGTGGGCATTATTCAAGTGTTGCTGTACGGAATGTTGACTATTCTATCTTTGTGAAGGTTCCAATGTATGCTTCTTCTTCCGGAGTAATTAATTTAGGTGAAAGTTTTAGTGGTTCTTCCGTTGATTCTTTGAATAGTTATTTGTCTACGGTTTATGGCGGCGTATGTTCGGATGGTTGCGTTGTTCCAATTACTTTCGAGGGTAATAATATTAGTTTATCAGTTTCAAATATAAAATCAGATTATTCTTCGGCTACTGGTCCAGAAACAAATAATCTATTATACTCTTTGGCTGCGGATTTTTTTAGAGTAACTTTCTCCAATTCTATTTCTTTTAGATCATTTAACTGGCCTGTAACTTTTGTAGGAAATAAGAGTTTGGATATTTATTTAGAGGGAGATGGGGCAGTTAACAAGCTGCTTACTGCGAATCTTTTGGTTAAATCTGCGCCAGTAGTTTATGGGATTTATCCTACTGAGGTTCC
>JBAXEZ010000079.1:0-4355 GCA_037140195.1 archaeon | reverse complement strand
TTTATATAGTGTTTGTTCTAGTAGTTATTATACAGTAGTTACATACTGCATAAACAAAACAAAGGATAAAAACAAAATGGAAACACAAAAAAAATATATAAGAGAATTGAATGTTAGCAAATTAGAGTCTGAAATAGCTGATGCTAAGATAAAAATGCAAGTTATTAAAAGTGAAGTCAGAGCAGCAGGAAGAAATCTTGCTTATGCTTTTGCTACACCTATCGCAGGATTATTGGGTGCATGCCCTTTGCTCGCTAAATATGTTGGACATGGAACTGAAAATATTGGAGAAATTGCAACCGCACTTGTAGCAACTTATTTTGCAAGTAGAGCAATGGGAAACTACGTAAGAGCTGGCTCTCATTCGTATAAGTACAGTGAGTGTGCAGATAGTGTCTCTTCTAATGAACAAATTTTATCTGGAGAAACCCCAGAACAGTTTGTGCCAAACAGATATTTTCTAAATTCACAAAAGGAGTGCGATTAAAATGGAGACACAAACAAGAGATGAAAGAGAAAATTATATAAACAGAAGAGGGGAACATGCAAAGGAACACAGAAGATACGCTGTTGCTGAGTTAGCGTCAACTTTAGGAGTATCAGCAGCTTCTGCTTTAGTTGCATATGCAGGAAATAAATATGGTTCGCTACCTGTTGCAGCAATTGGGACCGCCTTTTCATTTGTTTGGCCAATCTTCAATTTTGATATTCTGTTAAATGGAATTTATGACATGGCTGGTAGCTTTAGAGATTTGAATAACATTCGGATGGCTAAATCTAAACTTGAGAAGGAGATGGAAGTAAAATAAAATGGAAACACGAACAAGAAACTGCGGAATAATGCAAGGCGTTAGGAGTTTTGCAAGAACGGCTTTACTTGCTGGAAGTTTGGCTTTGGGCGGAAATGCATATTGTGACGGAAGACTGCCTGTTGAGGATGTGCCTAGAATTGCACAAATGATACTCACTGCAAAAGAAAGAGAGTTATCAGAACAAAAACAGAAAGAAGCACAAGATAAGGAGGCGGAAAGAAAAGTTTACGAACCTGTAATAGCTAAAGTTCATTACGACCTTGCACAAACAGAGAATCTTTTTAATGACTACCTAAAAGATGGTAACTTAACAAAAAAAGAACAGATGACAATTTCAGACAGGTTGGTAAAAACTAAATATGAACTAAGCAGATTTCTAGCTATAAACGCAAAGAATACTGATTTCGGACAGAAAAGTCAATATGCCGAAGTACATAGCGAGGCACGTGGGAAGGGATATACGGATGTTTATGTTATTAAGGATGAGAGATTGAACTTTCCAGATAAAGATTCTAGATTATTGAGCTTGCTTGATTTAAACCTATATTGGAATGATACTGGAAAACCAGAGCTAGAAAAAGAATTAGATAAAGATTTCTCGAAGTATGGAGCCCATATTAATGTAGAGAGAACAACTTCTCCACTAGAATATGGAGTACTGGGCATTGGGGCCTTAGTTGCGCTAAGGAAACTTCGTAAATTAGGGAGGAAAGAATAAAATGGAAAACGAAACAAGACAAAAAACTAAAGAACAGGCACTAATTGAAAAAGAATTTCCAATCGAAAAAAGATTTGGAGTAAATCATTGCTCTATGATGGACCATATCAGTAGAAACTGTGCTCGTATTGCAACATGTTCCACTGAAAAAAATTCCAGACTTGAAGCCTTAGCACAAAGAACGTCCGCTGCCGTAAAGACAGTATTAACTATCGGAGCAACTGCTTTAACTGCGTACTTAACAAACAAAATAGTTGATGGAGATACAAGATTATTATTACCTGCCATAATATCTGCAACTACAAATGTGTGTGTTTTATATAGAAATATATTTGGCGACCATCCAGTTTCTGGACAGTATACTTATGTTGCTTCACCTTATTTTAGCATATTTGACAACATAGAACTAGGAAATACTTGGTCAAAGATAGCAGGACTACAAAAAGAAGGAAAGCTATCACAGGGAAAAAATGAACAGCTTACAACTTCTGATTGCTATGCAGAATTAGGCAGAAATTTTATAGGAGGGCCTTAAAATGGAAATGAAAACTATAGTAGAAATAGCCGCTTTAATAACCGGGACTGGTGCGCTAAAATATGGATTTTCAAAAATCTGTGATTATACCTATAAAAAAGATTTAGAAGATGCAAGAAAAAGAAATCCGTCTCTGTTTGATTCTATTCAAGAGCAAGTTACTTCTGTAAAAAGAGGAAAACAATTAGGATTTCTATATCTACTAAAAAAGGAAATGGAAAGAGAATCTTTTGCTAGAAGTCTAAGTGAAAGCCCTGCTCAAATATATCGTACTGAACAAGATGGAAATTTTAGTGAATATTACGGAATGGGGTCGCTTTTGGATAGCATGGCTATGCTACGGAAAAACCAAGAAGAATTTAATGCCCTTGAAGAAGAATGCATGGAATTAGAAAAAGAATGGGACGTTAAAACAGATATTCCCTCTGTAAATATCTATGAAGATCCAAAATATATAGACTTAAACTTGAGAAGAGTACGTAGAATTAAAGATTTAAGCAGATATGGAAGATAAAATGGAAATAAAAAATAAATCATTTACGATTACTAAAAAAATAGCCAAACATGGAAAGCAAGCTGTAATAATAATCCCCACAATACTTCAAGAGCATATTTCACCAGGACTAATCGTTAAAATTACTATGGAAATAGTTGAATAAAATTTATTTTTTCTTAATTATCTTTTCAGCACGAGTTATCATTTCCTTCTTTAATCCAATAAAAACTCCGCCCTCTTTACTTCCGACGTAACTTGTTTCTCCGGGTTTTATTATATCGTTAATTTCGTCAAGTTCAATATCTAGATGCGTAACGCTTGCGTTTGATTTTCCTTTTTCGTGAATGTAAACGTTCGCTTTTCCTAAAAGAATTTTTCCATCACCTGGTCCGCTCATGTTATTGAATAGTTGAATGATTATTTAAACATTTCATAAAAATATTTAAATGTTTAAAAGAGAAAACTTTTTAAAGGTCCTTTTTATCGAAATGACATGGCAATTAAAGCGCGGGGGTATCCCCACTGTTCGCAATTCTGAGAAACTTACTAATTATAATACTATCAAATTAAATAAATCTATGGCGGATGTAGTTCAATGGTAGAATGCGCGACTGTGGCTCGTGAGACGAGGGTTCAATTCTCTCCTTCCGCCCTTAATATTCGAATCGAACCGGTTCAATTCAACTCGCAAAATGCTTTTGCAGGATGCAAAAATCTAGTTGTTTCACAAAATAAATTCAAAAGCGTTTTGCTCGCTCCTTCCGCCCTTTTTTTCAGATGAACATTGACACGGTTAAGGGTTTTAAGGACTTCTTAGGTGAAGAAGCTGAGAAAAGAGAAGAGATTAGAAAAATTCTTGTTAAAAACTTTAGAAAATATGGATTTGAGCCTGCTGAAACTCCGGTAATTGAATACCGAGAGTTTGTAAAGGGGAATAATACGAATGATGAGGCTGTTTCAGACATATTTAAACTTACAGACAAAGGAGAAAGAGAACTTGCTTTGCGATATGAATTTACATTTCAGTTGAAAAGGTTAATGATTGGAAAGAAACTTCCTTTTAAGAGATACTCGATCGGTCCTGTTTTTAGAGATGAACCAGTCACAGGTAATAGACTTAGGCAATTTACTCAATGTGACATTGACGTCGTTGGAGCTACAATAAAAGATGAGGCAGAAGTTTTATCGGTAGTTAGAAGAGTTCTTAGTGAGCTCGGAATTAAGTTCATTATTTATATTAATAACAGAAAATTATTGAATGAAATATTGTTCAAAGAAAATATAGAAAAAATGGATTGGGAAAAGGTAATCAAAGAAGTTGACAAAATGGATAAATTACCTGAAGATGAAATTTATAATAATCTAAGATCATATGGTGCTCAGAATGTTTTAGAATTATTTAAACAACCTGAAAGCTTTTTTGAAAAATATGAAGCATATGCAGAAATTGCAGAGTTAAAAAAATATTGTAAATTTTATGGTGTAGAAGTTTCTTTTTTGCCTTCTTTAGCTAGGGGACTTTCATACTATAACGGAAATGTATTTGAAGTTAAATCCGACATCAAAGAAACAATTACTGCAGGAGGTAGTTTTATGTTTAATGATATTCAATCAACAGGACTGTCTTTTGGTTTAGAAAGATTGACTATTTTAGCTAAATCATTTACACTGAATAGAAAAGTTTTGGTTTTGTCAATTAATCAGGACGAAAAGTCAATTAAGATTATTGAAACTTTAAGGGACAATGGGTCAGACTGTTTATTTTTTAATGGAAAGATTTCCAAGGGCCTAGAC
>JBAXEZ010000078.1:0-4358 GCA_037140195.1 archaeon | reverse complement strand
GGAGATTGCAGAAGAACTTATACTATTTTACAGAATACTGCTAAGAATAATATTTATGTAAATAATATTTTCTATGGAGAAGGCAAGAGAGTAAGAATAACGCTAAACAATGATTCTAAAATAGTTTCTAATTATTCTGTCTTTTTTAATCTTAGAATAGACCATACAAGATGGCGTTCCTATTGCTGCAAAAGAAGAAACGGAATTTGTACAAAGACTTGTCGTGCTTGCGACTCTACTTCTTCTGAAACAAAACAGGAAAGTGTTTCAATATTAACTGATAAGAATGTAAAATACTATCCGAATAATTTATTCGCAGATATTGTTGACTTAAAGCAAAATGCTAATTCTAATGAAATAAAACTAAATTATAGCGATAGCGTTTCTTTGAATCTTAAAAGTTCTAGCTTTGAATTTGATAGATACTCTTACTCGATTAATTCATCATTTTACCCATATAATGTTTATACTATTTCAGCTAGAGACTTGAAACAGACAAAACTAGATAACTTATATTATACAAATAAATATCTGAGTGTAAAAGATATTAGTAGTTGCGTTCTAAAAGGATATAATTTCTTTAATAAGATTGAGAAGAATTGTAGTCTGACAAATAGTAAGATAAATCTCACAATAAAAACAAATCAAACTTTCTATAAGCTAGGAGACAAAATAAATGTAACAATCTCGCCTAAGGATCTTTATGTTAACTTGACTTATGCTAATATCTCTTATCTTATTAAAAATAGTATTTTGATAAATACAAAACAAGAGTACAATAAAATAACTGCCTTTTACAATGATGAATCCACTCAAAAGATTATCTATGTCTATGATAATTCTAGAATACTTTTAGTTTGGAAATTAACTTTATTTTGCCTAGCATTATTTCTAATCTACAAGATAATAAAAAAATATTGGAGGTTCTTATGACTGAAGAATGTGGTCTTTTGAATCTTGCAAGTTGTATTCCTGAAAAGATTTACGAGTTTATCTTGAATATTATTAATGCTCCGATAAAGCCCTTGCTTGATTTAACTAAGAGTTTACTCGTAGAACCAATAAGAATAGATACAATCGCACCAGTCTGGGCAATTATTATTTACATACTCTCTTTGTTTTATGGACTATTGATTCTTTATTCAGGATTCAACTTTATGATTTCGGGATATGATGCTGTAAAGAGAGCGAAAGCGAAGCAATGGTTTCAAAATATATTCGTGATGATTGTACTCGTTCAATGTTCTTATTTTCTTTATTATCTATGTGTGGATGTAAGTTCATTAATGACTGCAGGAGTAATAAACTTAGTAGATGAAAATTTCTTCTTATTAACAGCAGATAACATCACAAATATAGGACTACAATTTTTCTTTGGAATATTCTACTTATTCGCAATTCTAATATCTGTTTTATTATTGACTCTTAGATATTTATTTGTTTTAGCAGGATTGGTTTTCTTTCCAATAGGAATATTTCTTTATTTTATTCCAGCTACTCAGGAATACGGCAAAGTTATCTTTAATTCCCTAGGAGTATACTTACTTGTGCCCTTCTTTGACGGATTAATATTTTTGATATGTTCTAGAATGCTAGAAATTCCCGCATTTGAGAATTTCAAAATATTAGTGATGATTTCTGCATTTTCAATAGTTAATTTTCTTATGTTTTACTTAATCATATTCTCACTAATTAAATCTGCAATAAAGGCAAGTTCCGAAAATATTAAGGTGATTGGTACTATTGCAAAACTGGCAACATGAGTTATCAAATTCCCCAGCAATTACAATATCAAGAAAAGATAATGTTTGGAATGACATTTAAGCAATTAAGTTACTTCTTTTTGTTTGCACTAGTTGATGTAATAATCTTTAAGAAATTTGGGCTAAATTTATTCGGAATAATTCTCATGACTTTTATCTCCCTTATGGGAATAATGTTTGTTTTCTTTAATCTAGAAAAATTAATCAGAGAGTATCTTTACTTCTTTAGAAATCGTATAGTTTTAAAGGACACAAAGAAAATGCTAGACCTTCTCAACATCAAAGAAGTGAAAGATAACTTGATTATTACAAATAAAGAAAACAAAATAGCAGTGTTAAAGATAACCCCTATTAATTTTAGCATTAAGCCAGATGAAGAAAAAGAAATGATTTCTTGTGCATTTCAGAAGTTTTTGAACTCTTTAGACTTTTCAACTCAGATATTGATGAATACTGAAACAATTAATCTTGATGATTATTTGAACGCACTAAAGGGCCGAAGCGATAAAGTTTATAGTAAACTCTTTGAAAATTACAAAGGGCATTTACACGATATTATAAAAAATAATAAGATTATGGATAGAGTTTTCTATTTAGTTATAAAGGAACAAACAAATATGGATATTCAAGTAGAGGTTTGTATTGACAGATTAAAAGCGATGAATCTGAAAGTAGAAAAGCTTCAAAACAAGAGTTTGCTTGTATTCTTGGGAACTTTCTTTAGTTCCTCTGAGAGAAATAAATTTCAACCAAGAGAAATAAAGAACTTTCTTAATTACGTTCAGATAGGTAACGAGCTTAGAAGAGTTATTTATGCATCTGGTTACCCAAGAAATGTTGAGTCTGGATTCTTAGATAAAATAGTGAGTTCTCTTGCAGATTTCAATTTAAGTATTCACATAAAACCCTATCCTATTGAAAATATGTTAGTTGATTTGAATAAACAACTACAAAAGCAAAGAGCAGACTTATTTACAATGCAACAAAAAGGAATTAGTAATCCTTCTTTAGAAATTCAAAACACAGACACAAGGTATACTTTAGAAAATTTACAGAAAGGAGAAGAAAGATTATTTAATGTTAGTCTATATATAACTTGCAAAGCTAGTTCTCTGAAGGAATTAGATGTTGTTACAAAAAAAGTAGAGTCTGAGCTAAATAGTTTAATGATTTTACCAAAAGTTGCAGAACTAAGAACCCTGCAGGGATTAAAGTCTTGTTTACCTTTAGGAGTAGATGAACTAAAAGAAACTAGAAATATAACAACTAAGGCCCTTTCGGCATTCTTCCCATTCACAAGTCAATTTTTACAAGTAGATGAAGGCGGTGTTTGGCTTGGGATGAATAGTAATAATATTCCTATAATTAAAGATATCTTCAAGCTTCCAAATCCTAATGGGTTAGTATTGGCACAATCTGGTGGTGGAAAGTCTTATTTTTGTAAGCTACTTATTACCCGTTATTTGCTTAATGGTACCAAAGTTATAGTAATTGATCCACAAGGAGAGTATAAATCGCTTGTGAGCCATTTTGGCGGGCAAAGAATCGATCTTTCTAAACAATCCGATACAATGATTAACCCATTAGACATGATGGGACATGATTACGCGGAAAAACGTTTAAGCTTGGTAGATTTAATGCAAATAATGCTTGGAAAGCTTAGCGATCCTCAAAAGTCTATAATTGATAAGGCAATAGGCGAAACCTATAGGCTAAGTTGTATTAATGATGATGCTTCTACTTGGAACAATAAACCTCCAATTTTAGAGGACTTACTTATGGTATTAAGGAGGATAGAGAAAAAATCTTCTCAGATGGAAAGAGCTACGGTGTCTAGTATTGTAAGTAGACTTGAAATGTATGTTAGTGGCGTGTTTAAATTTATGAATACGCATACAAATATAGAATTCAATAACAACTTTGTATGTTTTGATATAGGTAATTTGCCTAAACAAGTTAAACCTGCCGTAATGTTTATGGTTTTGGATTACATCTATATGAAAATGAAATCCGATCTCTCTAGAAAACTTTTGCTTATTGATGAATCGTGGTCTTTACTTTCAAGAGCAGAGGATGCGGGCTATATTTTTGAGATAGTAAAGACTTGTAGAAAATTTAATATGGGATTACTTATGATAAATCAAGAAGTAGAAGGCTTATTTACTACACAGGCTGGAAAATCTGTTCTAGCAAATTCTGCGTACACTTTACTTATGAGACAAAAACCTGCAGTAATAGGAGACATTTGTAAAACATTTAATTTGAGCGATTCAGAAAAACAACATTTGTTAACCTGTTCAGTTGGGGGCGGATTGCTTATCATGGAAGATGACCATAGTAAAATAACCGTAATCTCTTCTCCAGAAGAACATAAAATAATAACTACTAATGCAGATGAGCTCTTAAGCTCTGAGCCAAATAATAAATTAGAAGGAAAAGATGTAAAAATAAAAATAGATCCCGCAAAAGGACTTTTCAGATATGATGCTTTAAGTCAAGATGAGAGAAAATATTTATCAGATGTAGATTACAAAATCTCGGAACATAAAAGTATTATGTCTAATTCGAAAAAGAAATATATGCTAAGACCTAACA
>JBAXEZ010000077.1:0-4384 GCA_037140195.1 archaeon | reverse complement strand
TAAATATGGTGTGGATAATATACATTAAATTAATTCTTCTTAATAGTTTATTTTTTTATTTTCTCTTTGAATACTCTTTCATCATATTTTTGTAGTTTTTACAGAATAGCCAGCAGTAGGGAACGTGATGACACATTCTCCAAAAATGATTGTGATAATGACATTGTTCGTTTGTTACTGGTTTTTGAAAAGGAAGTTTATGCGGCATTCTGTGAGGCGGGCAAAAATATCTTTTTATTTTTGCTTTGTCTTTAATGTGTAATCTGAACCCTTTTTCTTTTTCCATTTTGGTTAAAATAGATTTTTTTATTGTCCCCAGTAATACTTTATGGCTAGATAAGATACTAGAATAATTACTAAGATAAATATTGCTGCAAATAAGAGGAACCATTTTTCAAAATTGGTAAGAATGGGAGTTGTATCTTTTCCTTCTTTCTTCGTTTTGTTTTGCAATCTCCAATAAAATACTAAAAATGAGAGTAGAGCCGACAGAACCAACCATATCCATCTTGCTTTATCTTTATTATCCATTAGAATCATAATTAAGCCTAGCAAGAATAATATTCCCGATATCCAAAGAACTTGCTTTATTTCTCTCTGTTTTCCATCAATCATTGTTTTCCCCCAATAGAAGTTAGTATTAAAATAATATTCGTATAATCCTGTGCCTATTGGTAAAACTATAGCAATTAAAATTATTTCTATGATAACTATTGGAGAAAATTGAATCATATTCATATAATTCATTAAAAAACTAAGAAATATAACTCCAAAAAAAGTATATATTGCTCTCCATATTGCTCTTATCTTTATTGATTCAGTATATATTCCTTCGGGAGTGAGACTGTTGTTGTCCATTATATTCTTTAAGATTTCTCTTTTTTAAATTCTTTTAAAACAACTCCTTTTGTCCTGCGTCCATATCGTTTTTTATGTCCTGAATAGCCTTATGCATTCTTCTTTCTTTCGCTTGGGAAGAGTAATGGGACACTTGATCTCGAGTGTTTTTTGTAATTAATATTTTTAATTTTCCGGGAAATAGTCTTGCGGTTCTTCCGGCTCTTTGAATAGTTCTAATAGCAGACGGAACTGGTTCATAGAAAATAACTTCACTAACTTCTGGAATATCTAGTCCTTCTTCAGCAATGGATGTCGCGCATAAAACATTTATCTCTCCAGAAGAGAATTTGATAATCATTTCTTTTTGTTCTTTTTGCTTTAATCCAGTGTGAGATTTTCCTTGGTCATGTTCTTTCATTGCCTGTCCGACAAAAATTCCCGGTTTTAACAATGGATTTTCAGAAAGCATGTCGGATATTTTTTTTACAGTTTCTCTGAATTGTGCAAAAATAATTATTTTTGCTTTAGGATTTGTGTTAATTGCATCTTCAACTATTTCTTTTATTTTATTGAGCTTTGGATGTTCTAGGTCCAAAGTTGTTGCAAGGGTAAATGCTTTTCCTATTCTCAAATCTTTGACTAAAATTTGAACACCTTTTGATTTTTTTTCTTCAGCATCTTTAAATAATCCTCTTATATAGTTGATAAAAGAAGCAATGGTTTGTGTTTCTAGTAATTCTAAAGCATGTTGAATTTTTATTGCCTGTGAACAAACAGAAATTCCTGCATAATAGCTTGGATTTTTATCTCCTGATTCTAAATGTTTGAACATTCTTTTTTGACATTCGAGTAATGCTGTTTTAGATGCTGGACCGAATAATATTTTCATATCTCTTAGGGAATTTATTTTATCTGCAACAACTTCTCTCATTAGTTGACGTATTTCTTCAAATTCTATCGGGAAATCAATTTCTATTTTCTCAAATTCTCTTTCTTGTAAATAAGGTTTCACATCGACCGAGTCTCTTGTTCTAATTTCTACAGCGTGAATTCCTAAATTGTCACAGACTTTTTTTATTGTTGCTTTATCGCTTCCTGGGGAAGCAGTTAGTCCTAAAACATGTGGCTTTGGATTTTGGTCTTTATATTTTTGAGAGATAAAATTGTAGGCGTAATTTTTTAGACATCTGTGACATTCATCTTCTATTAATAAGCAAACTTCCGATAAATCGTAAAGTCCTTTTTTGAGATCATTTGCAATGCATTGGGGCGTTGAGAAAATAAATTCTGCTCTTTGCCAAATCTTTTTTCTTTGGTCCGCCGGAGTTTTTCCGGTGAATAAATCTATTTGTGCAAATCCCTCTGGAAGATTTTTTGTAAAGTACTCTACGTGTTGTTCAATCAAAGGACGAGTCGGTGCTAGGAAAACTACTTTCTGTAATGGATTTTTTGTGAAGATGTCTATCGCAAGCATTAAAGCAATCAAGGTTTTTCCGGTACCAGTTGGAAGAATAACTAGACATGATTCTTTTTTGCATTCTTCAAGAATTGCTTTCTGATAATCTCTAGGTGTTAATGCCATCTTTTTAGAAATGTTAATGTGTTCTGGTTAAATAGCTTTTGGATAGCCGTTTTATACAATACTCAATCCCCAAAGAAGCATTATCACTAGAATTACTAATAACGTGAACCAAAGCTTTCGGCTTCCGAAGAATATTTTTGCTCCATCTAATCTTCCTAGAGGAATGATCGACCAAGCTGCGTAGAAAATACTCCATTTAGCGAATGTTTCTAAACCGACAATATATCCTGCAATTCCTAATATAATATTTGCGAAAATTCCTGCGGCTGCAATTAAAGCGATGTGCCATTCGGTTACGGCAGTATATCTGTACAAACCGTGTCTTCTTGCAATTCTTTCTGGCCTAGCTGCCACATCAAATTCCATGATTGGCATCCAAATAAAATTTCCAAATGTAATAAGAGAAGTTACTAAGGGTAGCCATGCCATCGACATCGGTTTTCTATAGTGGCTCGTAGCAGTAAATCCGAACCAATATGTTGACCAAGAGCTTAGAGTTACGTCGGTTTCTAAATTATATGCAAATATCTTCTTAGCTAAAATATTAATCAAGATTACTGCAAAAATAGTTGCTGTATATATTAAAAATAGTTTCCAGTCTTGATTTGGATAGGATAATGCTAAACCCAAAATAACTGTGGCAATAATTATTACTAAAGTATCCTTTTTTAGCTGCTCTTTTTCCATAAATATTACTATTGTTTGTTTTTTATAAATGTAATGCTCTGTTTCTATCAGTTATTTTATAGTATCGAAATGTATTTAACCGTCATTATTCTCTCGATGTTAGTTCAGGTTAACTAGATTTTTGTATATATTGCTCTATAGAAATCTATTTAAAGGCGAATTTTATCAGAATGTTATGAAAATAAAAAAATTGAGTGAAGTTATAGGAAGGAAAGTTTTCACAGATTCCGGAGATCTTTTTGGTGTTGTGGAAGAAGTAAACCTTGCTGATAACAAAATCGATGGTTGGAGAATTGTTGTTTCACGAGATTCTGGAATGAGTTCAGTTCTTGGCGGAGCTAGAGGCGTTATTGTTCCTCAACAATTTTTGAAAGCTGTTGGTGATGTTCTATTGATTAGCAGGAATGCGATTCCATTGAAAGAAGAAGATGACGAGATGAACTTTGAAGGTTCTGATTCAATGTAATTATACTTACTATGGATTTATTCACTACGGATTTGTTTACAAAAGGAATTCTACCTTTTTTGTTAGTTTTCGTGCTGATTTTTGCGCTGTTACAGAAGTCTAAAATTTTTGGTGAGGGAAAGTCCCAAATTGACGCTTTGATTTCTTTGGCCATTGCTTTAATTCTAATTGGTATACCTCAGCCTAGAGATATAATTGTGAACATGGTTCCTTGGCTTGCAGTTGCTTTGGTTGTTCTATTTATTGTACTTGTTATCTATGGGTTTGGTGGAGAATACGATGCAGATCCTAAAAAAGGATTAAAAATACCTAAGTGGTTTTCTAAAACCGTTTTAGTTTTGGCAATCTTATTTGTAGTCATTTTAGTTTTGAGTGTTACCGATGGGTGGACTTACATTAAGGGTTGGATAGATGATTCTTCTGTGTTTAGTAATATTTTACTTCTAGTGGTTATTGCAGGGGCAATGTGGATTGCTCTGAGAAATTCTTCGGAAGACGGTAAGTAGTTCTAATTCATTAAGTTTATAATATATTTTCTTCTTGTTTTTTTATGGAAGGAGAGGGTAGTAGTTCAAAAACTCTGTTAATTGGAGTAATAGTACTTTTAATTTTAGTAATAATTGGTGCTATTTTTTGGTTGAATTACGCTCCTAATATTTCTGAAAATAAGTTTAATGAAAATTCTCCTCTTGAAGAAGAATCTTTCGTAGATATAACTTCTGGGGGATGTGATGAGTTGGGTTTGGCTGTAGCGAGTGAACCTAGTTACAGTTGCTTTGATAAAGAAAACCACTTGGTTAAATTATATA
>JBAXEZ010000076.1:0-4490 GCA_037140195.1 archaeon | reverse complement strand
ATAGAGATTTGATTACATAAATGTTTATAAAAGGAAATGGTTCTGGGAGGATATGGCTGAAGAAAAAATGGATTCTGATTTAGAAGATAAGAAAAAAAAGAAAAATGATAAGAAAGAGGCGCACGCAGGTGTCAGTCCTGCTGGCCAGAAAGAAGTGGAAAAGAAATTAACAGATGTTCCGGGAATTGGTCCTGGTACTGCTGCAAAATTAGAAGCTGCAGGGATTTATGATTTAATGGGTTTGGCAGTGATGGGTCCTGTTGAATTGGCAGAGCTAGCTGGACTCGGTGAAGCTGCTGCAAGAAAAGCGATACAGGCTGCTCGTTCTATGATGAATTTAGGATTTTCAGATGGTTTAGAGTTTTTAGAAAAACGTAAGGAAGTCGGTTATATTACCACTGGTAGTAAGAACTTAGACAACCTTCTGGGAGGAAAAGGTATAGAGACCAAGTCAATAACTGAGGCTTTCGGAGCTTTTGGTTCTGGAAAGACTCAGCTGGCTTTGGCTTTAACTGTTAATGTACAGTTGCCGCTTGAACAAGGTGGAGCAAACGGAAAGGCCGTATTTATTGATACAGAAGGTACGTTTAGACCAGAGAGAGTTAAACAACTCGCTGCAAGATATGGCGCTAATCCTGAAAAGGTTTTGAAAAATATTTTGGTTGCTAGAGCATTTAATTCAGATCATCAAATTCTATTATTAGATAAAATTGCAGAATTAATTAAGAATGGTGAACCAATAAAAATTATTATTATTGATTCTTTGACTGCGCATTTTAGAGCGGAGTTTGCTGGACGAGGAATGCTTGCGGACAGACAACAGAAGTTGAATAAATATTTACATAACTTAATGAAGATTGCAGAGAGTTATAACATTGCAGTTTACGTAACAAATCAAGTAATGTCTGATCCTGCACAAATGTTTGGAGATCCCACTAAAGCGGTTGGTGGAAATATTGTTGCACATGCATCTACATATCGAATTTATTTAAGAAGAAGTAAAAAAGACACAAGAGTTGCAAAGTTAATAGATTCTCCTAACTTACCTGATAACGAAACTGTATTCCAAGTTGAGACAGATGGTTTACATGATGTCGTTGTGGATTAGAATGACAAAAGAAAAAGAAACGAGTAGGCGCGGAAATGTTTTAAGGAATTTATTTAGTCATTTGGAACAGGGAGTGCCGCGAGAGGTTACCCCCAAAGAAAAGGGGTTGAAACTGAGAGTTTATTCTAGTTGTGGAAATCTTTTTCCGGACATTGTAATTGATGAGACTCTTACTCAGATAGATTATCAGGGTAACTTTTATAGATTTCATCTTGGACAAAAAGGAAGAGCATTTGCCTATTGTGATGGAAAAAGTAGACGACTAATGATTGTAAACCCTAATACTCAAAATGCTTATATTTCTGTTCCGGCTGATCAGTTTGGGAGTAATGCGGAAGTAAGAATAGGATGGTTTGATTAAAATGAGTATTCTTGATGATTTATACATAGATGGGAAGCTTTCAGGAAAGCCAATAAAAATTGATATTAAAGCTGAAAGAAGGAGAAGAATAAAAGAGGTAGGGGATTATAATGCTGAGCTTCTTAGTCGACAAAAAAATCCAGAAGAATTAGTTTTTCCAATTTTTTTTAAGGTACAAATGAGAATGGATGATGTGATTTATGATTTTTCTGGGCAAGGCGGGGAAACTCCTCTTGACAAACTTGAAGGAGTTAGTTTCTATAGACCTTTGGATGTAAGAAACGGGGATCAGATACAGGCGTATTTTTTATGGGGGAAATTTGAAAATATGAAAGAGGAAGGGGGGCTTGCATATATTACAGGTAAAGATCCGATTCGAACTTGTGGTTTTGAGCAGGGAGATTATTTTTTACCTAGTGTTTTGGTATGGAGGCTGCCAGAGAAGCTTGAGTCAGCACTTGCAATTGATTTAAGACAAAATGATGAAGTTATATCTAGAGATTTGGATTGGGAGTTAATTGATAAATATGGTCCTTCGTTGAGAAAATATTTTGAAGAAAAAAATTCTGAATTAATTGAACAAGCAAGGGGGAGAAATAACTAAAAATGAGCGGAAAAACTAGTTCAGAATATATAACTGCAGAAGATATTAGAAATATTCCTTTGACAAGTTTTTTTTATGGTTATCAAAAATGTCCTAGTAGAAAGTCGGGTTTATTTGGGGACGATTGGACAGATACTCGTATGGCTTGTGAATTGACTGCGGGGCCAGATGCAGATGGGAAAGGTTTTGGTTATGATGAATGCAAATTTTGTGGAAATGATTACAGGGTGTGTTCAATCTATTCTAATAATAACAGAACCAAAGAGTCGGGTGTTGTTAATTAAGATGGCAAGAAAAATATATACTTATGATGATTGGTGGGGTCAGGGGAATCAAAGATATTATCGAGTAAACAAGGCTCTTGAATTGGCGCAAAGAGTTTTTGAAGATGCGAGTTTTAATCCAAGTGTTCATGATTGTTTTTTGGGAATAAGACTTAAAGATGATAATCTAGAAAGAGGTTATTTTTCTCTTGGGGTGGACTTGAATGGAAACGGTATTAGATTTAGAGATGCAAAGTATAAAGCTAGTGCAGAAAGATTAGCAGATATTTTGGAGACTGATGAGAGACTTGGAAAGTTTGTTCTTGTAAAAGAAGCTTCACTCAAACCCAAAACGGTCTATTGTCGTGGACCGCCGAATGATTTAAATCCTGGGATGGGATAATTAATTTTAGAAATGTTTTACGCCCTCACGAGGATTTGAACCTCGGTCACAACCTCCGCAAGGTCGTATTCTATCCGGGCTGAACTATAAGGGCATGAATTTTTATTGTAATTATATTTCTTAAGCTTATTCATTTTAATTTTATAATTTTATTTAAATTTTTAGATTAGTTACTCTTTAGGCGTATTTTAGAAAAGTATATAAATGTTAAATAATAACATTTATTAAAGATGGTGATGAAAGAGAGGGGTTTATCTAAGGGGATTTTAGTAGTTGGAGTCTTATTTTTCTTAATTTTGTTAACTTTTGTTTTAGCAGCTACTTTTACTCTAACTCCTGTTTCCCCAGTTCCAAATTCTAATTTTACAACTTCTATTCCTCTAATTAATTATACAACTGATAATTTGACAAACTGTACTTATTCCATTGTGAACGAAACAATTATTCCTCCTATCGGGCCTGTCGAGTTTGGAAATGATTCTTTATTTCACACCGCGTCAGATGTTAGTATTTCTTCTCTTTTGGATGGTATTTATAATATTAGTGTATTCTGTATGAATTCTACAAATGCTACTGATAACACTATTTCTTTCCGTAAGGATACTACTGCTCCAACAATAACTCTCCCAGTTTATACAAATGCAACATTTAAGCAAAATACATCCACTTTAATATTGAATGTTTCTGTTGTTGATTTAGGAATTGGTGCAACATTCTGTGACATTAATATAAATGGAACAAATCAAACTGTTGCTGTTTCAAATGGATGGTGTAATTCTTCCTCTCTTTATTTAACTAATCTTACAGATGGAAACAGAACAATTTTAGTGTATGCAAATGATACCTTGGGCAATATTGCTTTGAAGAATACTTACGTTGTTCAACTAGATACTACTGCTCCAACAATAAGTATATCCGACTCTTCTTCTAGTCAAACAGAATTGGGATTATCTGTGACGGTTAGTGACAGTGGGAGTGGATTTAATGGTACCTGTACTACTTCAAGAGGAACTCTCAGTGGTTCTAGTTCTCCTCTTTCAATTTCAAGTGATAATTTAGATTGTGGCGAGTCATATGGTTATACTGTGACTTGTTATGACAGTGACGGGAATTCTGCAAGTTCGTATGCTTCTTTCTCAACAGATTCTTGTCTAAGCAGTTCTGGAGGCAGTACTCTTTCGAGTTGGACTGTTACGCATACTTTAACTGATAGTCAATTATTAGCAGGATCTACTTGGGATTTAGGTCTTAAACATAGATTCAAGATTACTGTTGGCGGGCAATCTCACTCTGTTGGCGTTTCTAGCATTGATTATGCAAATAAGAAAGTAACAATAAATGTTTCATCTACTCCTCAAATAAAGACTCTTTCCGTTGGTGAATCTTGGAAAGTTGATGTGGATTCAAACGGGGTTTATGATATTCTTCTTAGTGTTAAGAATATTACTTCTTCCGGAGCAAAGATAAATATTGTTAAGGTTAATGAGTCTGTTGTTGCTAGTAGCAATGCTCCCGTAGCTAATGCTCCTGGGGTTACTGCAAACTCTTCTGATACTCCTTTGGCAAGTACAAATCAAGCGTCTACTTTTGAGAATGATAAATCTTCCACTATGAGCCTCTTATGGTTAATAATCGGACTTATTGTTTTAGTTATACTTTTCTTTGTTGTTAAGTTTTGGTATTTGCATCATAAAGAAAATAAGATTATGCATAAGATAAGGTATACTAGTAAATATCATTAGTTAATTTTA
>JBAXEZ010000075.1:0-4539 GCA_037140195.1 archaeon | reverse complement strand
AGCTGAACTAATGGCGATGACAAATAATATTTACAAAGAGTTGAACATTCCTGCAAAAATTTATATTAATAACAGAAAATTAATAAATGAGATTCTGGAAGATGAAAAAGTTACTGAAAGAAACAGAGAACAGATTATCAGAGAATTAGACAAATTAGACAAACTTTCTAAAGAAGAAGTTGCCAAAAATCTTAAAGAATTCAACGCAGAAAAATTGGTTGAAATTTTTACTGCAAAAGAAAAAACTTTTGAGAAATATAATTTTTATAAGGAAATTAAGAAATTGAAAGAGTTATGCGAAGTTTATGGAGTTGAAGTTGAATTCAGACCTTTTTTAGCTAGAGGATTAAGTTACTATAATGGAACTGTTTTTGAAATTTGGGCTGAAGAATTGGGCGTTGCATTAACAGGGGGAGGAAGTTATTTGGTTGATAGAATTCAGTCTACTGGAATTTCATTTGGATTAGAACCACTATTTTTAATTTCAAAAGTAGAATTTGAAAATAAAAGCGTGATGGTTTTATCAATGTCACAGGATAAACAAGCAATAAATATTACTCAAAAATTAAGAGAAAAAAATGTTCCGGTTGTTTTATTGATAGATAAATCCCCTAGCAAAGCTTTAGATTATGCAAATGCTAAGAAAATAGAAAAAGTTTTGATTATAGGTGAAGAAGAAATTAAGAACAAAAAATATACTTTGAAAAATATGAAGACTGGAAAGGAAGAAAAACTTTCAGAAAGAGAGATTTTGGATACGTTTTAAGAAGTGAAAGTTTAAATTTGTCTTTTATAAACTTGTTTTTCCATTTGCGTATTCTTCGTCTAGTTTTTCAAACAGTTCTTTAACGCTGATTTTTCCGTCTTCTTTATTTCTCCAGGCATTTGAACCACAGAAAGCATAGCCATAATTAAACTTTCCGTCCTTTGCTTCAGCAAGCGCTCTTGCGATACAATAGGGGGATTTTTCAGGAACACATCTAGTAAGACAGTGATAGGGACATGCAATTGGAACCGTTTCTCCTTTCTCTACTCTGTCTAAAAAGCTATTTCTAATCGCTCTTCCTGGCATTCCTACCGGACTTTTTATTATAACAATATCTTCTTGTTTGCAATTCAGATAAACGTCCTTAAACTCTGGAGAAACGTCGCATTCATTTGTTGTTACAAATCTTGTTGCTGCTTGAACGCCTGCCGCACCCCATTCTTCTACGGCTTTTCGAATATCGCCCCCGTAATAAAGTCCGCCAGCAGCAATAACGGAGATATTTCTGCCCTTCACAACTTCAACAACTTCTCTTACTATTTGCTCCAATCCTTTTGCAACAAATTCTGGATCGGCTAGTTGTTCATAAGAATATCCTAGATGGCCACCAGCCATTGGGCCCTCCACTATAATTGCATCTGGAGGATGACCGTATTTATCCCAGGCTTTACAAATCATGTCTGCGAGTCTTGCAGAAGCAACAATTGGAATTGCTTTAATATTTGTCCCTACTAAATATTTTACAAGATCTTTAGGTATTCCCGCACCAGAAATAATTGCGTTGGCTCCTGCTTCCACTGCTCCCTCGATCAAAGAAGAATAGTCAGATAAGGCGTGCATGTTATTTACAGCAATAAACCCGTTTGTTCTTCTTTTGGCCTCTCTAATTTCTTCTATTAATGCTTGCTTGTTAACTATCGCCCAAAGTTCATTTCGAATTTCTCTTCTTTCTTCTGGTGAACTAGCCTTTTGAAGTCTTAATTCATTTTCCTTAAGAATTTGAGGAAAATATTTCATACCCAATGCAACGCTAGCAATAACTCCTGCCCCTCCCTCTTCAGCTACTGCGGCTGCAAGACCTGCTCGAGAAACCCCTATACCCATCCCTCCCTGAATTAAGCTAAACTCCGAGTCTCCAATTTTTATTGGAGGAATATTATTGACCATAAAAAACAGAAGGAACACTAGTATAAAAGGATTCTTGAGATGGAGAATATATTTTCTAGAAGGATTATTACTCTAATTCTTTTCTAATCAACTTGTGAGCGGAGTTAATTTTCTGGAAAATAGGTTATTTTGCTTTTCCATTTTATTTAAGGATCATATCTTACAAGATGGTCTTCTTGCACTCCTTTTCAAATCTTGCCAACTTTTGTAAATATACCTTATACATCATCCCATTATCCTGCAAATAGTAACTATCTTTAAGCATGGTTAAGTAATTTCTAACTTTCTCATTATCTCCAAGCAGGCTACAAATCTTTATTGCGAGTTGTACACCCGGAACGCTTCCAGACATTCTAGAACCTTCTATCTCAGATAAATAAGACTGTAAGGTATCTTTACTCATATTACCTCGTTCTAAATCATTTGAAAAACATCTAGTAAGATCTTCACTTTCCATTCTCGCACACATTGCACTACCGAGAGCGTGGTCACCTAAACTTAAATCGTCATCACGACCTTTAGACAACTCATTTTGAATTGCCTCTGCTTTTCCTTTCTGACCTGCTCTTTTCCAACAATCAGCAGCCTCCCATCTGTCATTTCTATGTCCAAAGTATGTTGAAGATTGCTCATACATTTCAGCAGCTTGAGTGTAGGCTAATACCGATAAATCTTTTTTACCCATATCTGCCCAAATTTTGCCTGCCCTTAATAAATTAAATGCAATATCCCACTTAATTGAATGACCTGCAATTTCATCCGGACAATTTGTATCCCGATTTTGGGAATATTCAAAATAAGATTTTGCAGCTTTCTCCAAGTCTCCTGCCTCTTCCCATAATTGTCCGGCGACATCAAATACTTTTCTCTCATAAAGTACCTCCGCAGCTGCCTGCGGTCCTTTCCCTTTTTTAAGCGCTGCAATAGAATTTTCTGACTTTCCAACTCTTTCCCATAAATTTTGAGCTTTTTCAAAATAATTTTCGTTGCCGGTTCTTTCCAAATTTTCGGCAGCTTTCTCTAAGTCTCCTGCCTCTTCCCATGCTCTAGCAGCCGCAAGATAACCAATATAACCGGGGGCCTTTTCACAAAGTATTGCAGCTCTTCTAGGATTACCTGCTTCCAGCCAAGCTGTTACAGCACCACTTGCATGTATATAATTCCCCTTCTCTTCTTCTTTAAGTGCATATTTTCCCAAAAGATCTTTTGCGCGTTTGAATTGTCTTGCTCTTTTTGCATTTTGAGCAGCTGCATAAAAGTTCCCCTGATTTTCATGAATTTCACACATATAGGTATTAATCGCTTTTTTAGTTTCTCTTGATGTCAAGCGTTTATGATCTAAGACCTCAGATAAGTAACCTAGCTTAAGATCATCAGTACCTAGATTGGCTAAATGTTTTTCAATCATCTGCTGGCTTCTTTCATATTTTGTTTGTGGTTTATTTTGTGTTTCCATTTTGTTTTTCCTTTCAAGTCCTTAACTTGATATTATCTCATAGTAATACTAGTAGTTGAATATTTTTAGTCTAAAAATTACTAAAAAGAAAAGATTTATATAGTATTTCTCCTTTTGGTAAATAATGGTAGTTAAATTAGATTTAAAGGATAAAAAGATTATTTATGAGCTTGATAGAAATAGTAGGGCTAGTCTATCTGAAATAGCTAAGAAAGTTAGATTGAGCCGAGAAGTTGTTTTCCACAGAATAAATAAGCTTGTATCTGGAGGGGTAATTTTAAGATTTCTTGCGGTTCCAGCAACATATAGATTTGGATTAACGGGATATAAAGTATATCTAAAATTAACAAATACTTCGAAAGAAAATGTCGATGACTTCGTAGAATATCTGAAAAAAGATCCTGCAATATATTGGACAAGTATTTGTAAAGGCAGATGGGATTTAATATTTGGAATTTGGGCGAAGTCTATTCATGACTTTTTCAATACATATAATAAAATGCTAGATAAGTTTAGTAAATATATCCAAGAAAAAGAATTGTCAATTACCGTAGAGAACATACAGTATAATCGTAGATGGTTGTATAACGACAATCTAAAACCAGAAGAGTTCACATTTGGAGAAAGAGAAGAGATAGCTTCTATTGATGAAAAAGATAGAAAAATCTTAGACATTTTAACTTCAAATTCTAGAGAAAAACTAGTTGACATAGCTGAAAAACTTAAACAAGATCCCAAGGTAATTGCATACAGAATAAAAGAGATGGAAAAAAAGAAGATAATTCGTGGATATAAAATTTCTTTAAACGCGGATGCAGTAGGATTCAATACTTACAAGGCATTTATTTACTTTAAAGATATAACCGAAGATAAAAAAAAAGAATTTGTAGAATACTGCAAAACTCTTCCAAATATAATCAACATAGTCTGGACATTTGCCCCCTGGGATGCAGAGTTAATGTTTGAAACAGATGAAGACAAAGACTATTATAAAATAATGGATGATATAAAAGAAAAGTTTAATAGCATTGTGAAATCTTATGATAGCATTTTAATAATATCTGAGCCAAGACATAAATATCTAGTTAGTTCTAAAGATAAATAATATTACTCTAATTCTTTTCTAATCAACTTGTGAGCGGAGTTAATT
>JBAXEZ010000074.1:0-4905 GCA_037140195.1 archaeon | reverse complement strand
ATTAAGTAATACGGATATGCCAACAACCCTTCCGCCAAGAGTTTCTATTAACTTTATTATTTCTTTGCCAGTATTTCCGGATTCAAACCAATCATCGACTAACAAAACTTTGTCTTTTTTATTTATTGAATTTTTAAATGCCTCGAAATATTTTTCTTTTCCAGAATAGTCAATAATTTTCTTTGTCTCTAAAACTCTATCGCTATTTTTTATCTTACCGCCCTTTAGAATTGGAACGAATGAAACACCAAGCTTGTATGCAACAGCCGAACCGTACATTAATCCTTTCATGTCTACTGCAACTACTTTTGTAATTTGCTTATTTTTAAATGGTCTTGCTAAATCATTAACAATTTTTTTAAAAACATCTGAGTTTCCTGGAATTAAATAGTCACTCTCTTCTTTCATAATTCTCTTCGCTTCTATTAAATGTTTTTTCATCCCTATCCTCCAAAATACTGCGAAATCATTTTTGTCTTTTTCGGATACTTAATTTTCAAATAAATACCATAAACTACTCCCACAAGCAAGCCTCCCAGGTGTGCAGTATTTCCTATTGGCAATGACAGTGTTGCAGAAAATATCCATAAAACAAAAGTTAATCCTATCATTGCAGCCCACATTGGCATCGGGATTACAAAGAAAACCAAAACTTTCATTTTAGGAATTAAAACAGCTAAAAGGCCCATTAGGGCAAAAATTGCTCCGGATGCTCCCATTGCAAGCAGCATCGTATTTCCGAAAAATCTTTCTCCAAGTGCACTAGTTCCAAAAAAACTTGCAAGAAATACAAAAAACAACGAAGCAACAAATCCGCCTATAAAATAAACATACAAAAATCTTTTTTTACCAATTAACTTTTCGATAAATCCTCCTACAAAAATCAATGAAACCATATTAGCAAATAAGTGGCCTAGATTAACATGTAAAAACATACTCGTTACAAAGGTCCATAAATACCGGCCTTGCAAAATCAGAAAGGGCTGAATGGCTAACAGATGGTCAATATACACCGGCCCAAATATTGCTTGTAAAATTAAATAAACTAAGAAGGCTACAACATTTATTATAACAATAATCCCCGTATAACCATTAAAAATTCCTCTTCCCATTACTTCTTCTTACTCTTAACGACTTTTAAAGGTTTCTTTGCTTTCTTATCTACTTTCACTCCAGAAGTTGCTGCTTTCTTTGCGGAAGCTTTTGCCTTCTTTGCTTTAGCTTTACCCTTTGCTTCTTTCTTAGCAGTTGCAGTTTTTTTCTTTTCTTTCTTTTTTTCTACTCTTTCCTGCTCAGTCTGAAGTTCGCTTCTTATATCTTTTAATTCATTTTCCTTCTTAGTTATTTTTCCTTTAATGTCTCTTATTGCGTTAGTATTATCAACTAATCCATAAACTTCAGTACATTCATCGCACGAAAAATCACTTTCTAAAGCCTTTTCTTCTCCGACTTCGATATTACATCCCTTACAAATATAATATCTTTTACTCTCTCGGTCTGACAAAACTTGTTTTAGTTCTGTTAATTTTTTAACATGTTCTCCTTCTATTTTCTTAAGGCATTTTTCCTTGTCTAGTGTCCAAAAATAGATATACCATCCTTTTTTCTTATCTTTCTTTCTAGTAAACGAAACGAGACCTTCTGCGGAAAGTTTATATAAAATATTTCTAACCTGGTTTATGGTCAAATTCATTTTTTTAGCGATTAAGAATTCGTTAACATCTTCCTTATCGAATAGAATGTCTACTATAATATTTGTGTTCGTTCCAGCCATTTCCTCGACGAGAGTTTTTAGAAGATTAATTAGCATATACATTCATCTTAATTTTGTCTTAAATACCTTTCGTTTAATTATGTAGTAACTGGGGAGTTAATATAAACCTATAAAAAACACCTCCTCCTGGCATGAGCATGAATCTTTTTAAGAAAAAAGCAACTAGTGACGAAATTCCTCAAATTCCGTCAATACCTGAATTACCTTCCTTCAATTTGAATGCTCCAAAACCAACGACAGATTTACCGGCAATACAAGGAGATGCTCGAGATATAAACAATCAAGAAGCTATAAAATCAGCGATAGACTCTTCTGAGAAAATAGGTGGTGATTCTGGGGGCGCAAGTAGCCCCTCAGAAAGTTTTTCAATACCTCCAATTAGCTCTTCTCCAATAAATAATTTACCTCCAAGACAGCTTTCACAATCACCTATTCCAGAAGCACCAATTCCATTAGTAAGGCCCTTGCCAGAGCTATCAAGATATGAACCTAGACAGCAAGGTTTTTCAAATTCTCCCACACTGCCTCCCCTAAATGTCCCTCCACAGCAAGCTTCGTTTATTAGACCAGAGCAACCAATTGTTCAAGAGTCATCTTTCAATACAGAAGAAAAAACAGTTAAGAGAGACGCCTCCGATTCTATTTTTGTAAGAATTGATAAATTTAATTCTGCTAAACATGATGTTGACGAAATTGGAAGGGATTTAAAACAGATAACTCAAGTAATTGAAAAGATAACTGACATAAAATTAAAAGAAGACGAAGAGATCACCGAAATAAACAAAACTCTTGAAGAAATTAAAAACAGAATAAATCGGATAGACTTAGAAGTTTTTAATAGAATCTAAAATGGAGAAAACTTTCTAATGGAAGAACGACAAGTATACATTTCTTTTGAAACTCCGGATTACAAGCTTAACAAGACGAGTCTTTTAATGTGTAAGGCAGAAATTATTCAATTGCAAAAGCGTTTAACTAATCTTCATGCTTTAAGATCTCATAAGAAAAGACTTCTTGCTAACTTATCCAAACTAACTTCTTCAACAGAGTTTATTGTTCAAAGACTAGATGAAAAAATGCCAGACCCTACGATGCCTAGGCATATTAAGAATAAATTTAGTAAACGAGTAGAAAAGGCAAAGCAAAAGTTTCTTGCTCCAAAACCTCCTAAAGAAAAATCGATAGAAGAAGACTTCGACGTTTCTAATTTAGACAGAGAACTTTTGGAATTGAATAAAAGAATAAAAGAATTGAGCTAGATTTTTATATAGAATCTAGAGCGCAAACAAAATTCGTTTCATCTGCGAAAGGTGCCGGATTTCTGATTCCCTGTGGTCGTGGATATATTCCAGCATTAGACATTTCCCAGTATCCCCCAAGAGATATAAATGAGCCACTGAATTTTCCTTCTCTATCTTTCAAAGATAAGTCATCATAATCCGGGATTTGAATATAGGGATTTGCTCCTTGTCCTATAACTGCGCATTTAGCTAGATAATCTTTGGCCCTCTGTGTTGTTCCAAACAGTGCAGGAACAATCGGATTGCGATTCGCAATAAGTTCTTTTAGTCCATTAGCGTTCATACCTTCTAAGTTAAATGCGTCTATTGTCGAGTTAGGCATTACTGTCACGCTTTCCAGTTCGGAGATACTCATTAGATATCCTCTAAATTGTTGTTCATTCAAATCGAAATGCGTTTCAGCATATAGTCTTCGTCTCATTTCTCCATTTGTGGGATTTTGTAATGGTTCAGGTAGTCTAGAAAGTTGACTTTTTATATCACTAACTAATGGAAAAGTTCTCTGATTCATTGCAAAAAGTATATGGTTTGAACCATAAATAATTGTGTCTGGCGTAGTAATTCCATACTGCCAAATAGGGTCTCCTATCGGCGAGGATATTCTCATATCAACTACTTCTCTAAATCCCAAAAAGATTTTAGACTTTTCTTGAATTTCTAATGCCTCTAAAATTGGTAATTGGACAATTTTTGCACCATCGGTAATTACTCTTCTAGTTTTTGCAATTTCTTCCATAAGTTGAAGTATTTTGTTCTGTTTAAATAGTTGTTTACAAATTTTAACTCCTCGTTGATACTTACAATCTTCTTGTTAAAATTCTCTAGAAATCTTAATAAACCTTAATTCTCATTGACTTCTATGATAACTAGACAAGAACTAATAAAAAAATATATTGAATTTTTCAAGTCGAAAGACCACAAAGAAATTCCTTCTGCAAGTTTAGTTCCTGCAAATGATCCTACTGTTTTATTCACAACCGCAGGAATGCATCCGTTAGTTCCATTTCTACTCGGACAAAAACATCCTCTAGGAAAAAGATTGGTTGATGTTCAGAAATGTGTAAGAACCGGAGATATTGATTCTGTAGGAGATCCTTGTCATCATACTTTTTTTGAAATGCTTGGAAATTGGAGTCTTGGAGACTATTTTAAAAAAGAAGCAATTGAGTGGAGTTTTGAACTTGCTATAAAAGTATTGAAATTTAATAAAGAAAGAATTGCAGTAACTGTTTTTGAAGGAGACGCAGATGCTCCTAGGGATGAAGAGTCTGCAGCAATTTGGTTATCTTTGGGGATTTCAAAAGACAGAATAGCATTTTTACCAAAAGAAGATAACTGGTGGGGACCTGCAGGTGAAACCGGGCCATGTGGACCAGATACTGAATTATTTTATTGGACAGATAATAATACTCCTGCACCTAAAGTCTACGATCCTAAAGATAAAAGATGGGTAGAAATTTGGAACGATGTTTTTATGCAATATGTTAAAGAGAAAGATGGAAAATATTACGAAGCAAAACAAAAAAATATTGATAACGGAAGAGGATTAGAAAGAGTTTTGGCAGTAACTAATCAAACTAATGACAATTATACCACTGAGATCTGGCAACCTTTAATAAAAGAAATAGAAAAAATTTCTGGTAAAAAATATGAAGAAGCACATGTGGGTGTCAGCCCTGATGGTCAGAAAAAATCTATGAGAATAGTTGCAGACCATCTTAAAGCATCAGTTTTTATAATCTCCGATGGAGTAACTCCTTCTAACACCGAAAGAGGATACGTTTTAAGAAGACTAATTAGAAGAGCAGTTAGACATGGAAGACTTTTAGG
>JBAXEZ010000073.1:0-4908 GCA_037140195.1 archaeon | reverse complement strand
TATTAGTACTACCCAATGCTTTCTTCAATTCTTCCATTTGTTTTTGTATTTTTTCGATTGTATCTTTTAACTCTGCTTTATCTTTGTATTCTTCCATCATCTTTTCAGTAGCGTAAATCAAAGATTCAGCTTCGTTTCTAGCCAAGATTAAATCTCTCTTCTTGATATCTTCTTCTTTGAATTTAGCAGAATCCTTAACCATTTTCTCGATTTCTTCTTCAGTTAAAGCTCCACCAGTAACAACAATCTTTTGTTCTTTACCAGTTCCTAAATCTTTAGCAGAAACTTTAACGATACCATTTGTGTCAATATCAAATGTAACTTCAATTTGAGGTATTCCTCTTGGTGCTGGAGGTATTCCAACTAAGTCGAATTTACCTAAAGATTTATTGTCTTCAGCCATTTCTCTTTCGCCTTGTAAAACATTGATTGTTACAGCTTGTTGACCATCAGCAGCAGTTGTGAAAACTTCACTCTTCTTTGTAGGGATAGTTGTATTTCTATCAATTAAAGCAACTCTAATTCCGCCCATTGTTTCAATACCAAGTGTTAAAGGTGTAACGTCTAAAAGTAAAATATCTGTAATGTCTCCACCGATAATTGCGCCTTGGATTGCAGCCCCTAAGGAAACAGCTTCATCTGGATTAACAGATTTGTCTGGAACTAGGCCAGTAAGATCTTGAACAATCTTTTGAACCATAGGGATTCTTGTAGAACCACCGACTAAAATAACTTTGTCGATTTTTGGATTTTTAGCGTCTTTGATTGCTTGTTTTACTGGATTCTTTAATTTCTCGAAAATAGGATCACAGATTTTTTCAAAGTTTGATCTTGTTATTGTAACATCTAAGTGCTTTGGACCGTCAGCGCCAGCAGCAATATATGGAATAGTTACCTTTGTTTGTTGAGCTGAGCTTAATTCAATCTTTGCTTTTTCAGAAGCATCTCTAAGTCTCTGTAAAGCAACTAAATCAGTTTTCAAATCAATTCCATTATCTTTCTTGAATTCTGCAGCTAAATAATCAATTAATAAATTATCAATATCATCTCCACCTAAGAAATTATCTCCGCTTGTAGATTTAACTTCGAAAATTCCACCACCAAGTTCTAAGATAGAAACATCAAAAGTTCCGCCACCAAAGTCGAAAACTAAAATTGTATGATCATGAGATTTTTCTAAGCCGTAAGCCAAAGCTGCTGCAGTTGGTTCGTTAATAATTCTTTTTACGTTTAATCCGGCAATAACACCTGCGTCTTTTGTTGCGTTTCTTTGAGCGTCTCCAAAATAAGCTGGAACTGTGATAACAGCGTCAGTTACTTCATGACCTAAATATGCTTCAGCATCTTTCTTTAACTTTCCTAAAATCATAGCAGAAATTTGTTCAGGAGAATATTCTTTGTCTCCAATCTTTGTCATCTTCTTTGTACCCATTAATCTTTTAATACTTCTAACTGTGCTCTTTGTGTTTGCAACTGCGCCTCTTTTAGCGACGTCACCAACCAAAATTTCATTTCCATTTATAGAAACTACGCTTGGTGTTGTGTTGTTACCTTCTGTGTTTGGAATGATTTTTGCTCTTCCACCTTCCATGATGCTTACAGCTGAGAATGTTGTTCCTAAATCAATTCCGATAATTTTGTTGTTTACCATTTTATTTTGTATCCTTTAACCTACTAACTTTGACTTTTGATGCCCTTAAAAGCCTTTCGTTTATGAAATATCCTTTCTGAATCTCTTCCACGATGACGTTTTCTTTTTCGCCTTCAACTCTAACTACTGCTTCATGAATATTGGGATTAAAAGTTCCTTTTGCATTAACTACTTTCAAACCATATTTTGCTAAAGTTTCTTTTAGCTCGTCGTAAATCATCTGAACTCCAGGATCTTTATTATGTTTCAAAGCTAATTCAAAATGATCTAGCGTCGGTAATATTTCTGTAAGTAAATTTGCATTGGCATTAAGTAAAATTTCTTGTTTTTCTTTGTCCATTCTTTTTCTAGAATTATCAAATTCTGCTTGTAATCTTGCAATTTTATCAATATACTCTGCTTCTTTACTAACTTCTACTTGAGGAACTTCGGTAGCTGCTTCTTTGAAAGCATTTAATATTTTATTCATCATTTCGTTACTTTCAGCATCTGACATTTCTGGAACTTCGTCTACTTTTGGAGTTTCAGTATTTTTCTTTATTTCTTCTTTTGCCATAAATATGGTTTGCAATAATGCCTTTTAAAGGGTTTGGTTTTGAGATTTTTAGATAAATATTTAAGTCGGAAGATTAGATTAATATTATGCCTATAAGAAGAAAAGTTACTGGATTGAAAAGAGGTTCGAAAGGATTTGTCTTTAAAATTCCTATCGCAGAAGCTGGAAATATTTCTCAAGACGAAATAAACAAACACTTGAGAGAAGTATACGGAACCGATGAATTAGAAGTTTTTATGGGCGGAAAGGTTAAACCAATTAAACAGTATCTTGGAGAGTTTGAAAAATTAAGAAAGTTGCATAAAAGTAATTTAGGGGCAATGGGCTCTCGTCCGAGGGTAGATTTATTTAATGATGTGAAAGGAAATGGTTATTTACTCGGAAGGAACTTTCTAAGAATGAAATATACTGGAAATAATCCTAATAAAAAAGAAGAATTAAGCGGAAGAGAAAATCTTGTAGTAGACGTTGACAGCAAGTATCTTACTTTTAAACCTGCAGTAGTTTTACACGGAGTTACTGGGAGAGATTGGGAAAAAAGATCCGCAGGTCATCGAGATTCTTTTGAGGACCTAATGAGTATTCTTCAAAGAGGATTGGTTCGTGGAGAAACAATATATTCCGATAATGTAACAAGAAAAATTGAAAAGGGGCATGTTGCCAGCGTTTACGATTTTTGGAAAGGGCATATTTGTGGGTGGGCACAACCAAGTTCTAAACCTGGAATTACTTATGGGGATATATACAACTTAGAAATTATTCCTCCGAAAGAAAGAAAACTAAATGAAAAAGGGAAAGAGAACGGTATTATTGTAGACTATGCTGATCCGAGTACCATTATCGGAGTCAATATTTTCCTTGATCCTTCAATTATAGGTCCTTCTGACGAATTTGAAGAAAATGTATGGGAACATAAGCAAAACATAGAAGACAAGATGGCTTTTTATAAAAAAGAAATATCGGAAAAATACGGTATTCCAGTTCGTTTCTATTCTCCTGACAGACCTTCATTCTCTCAAGATTTTTTATACACTGGAGATCCATTGAAAAATCCAAAAAGAATCTTTCCTCAGAAACAATCTCTCGAACAACGTGCATCATCCGCAACAGCAGTCATCGCATTCATCGGAAGTTTATTTTTTACAACTTCAAACTTAACTGGAAATGTAATCGGAACTTTGTCTACTAACACAACAAATTTAATTGGAATTATTTTATTTTTAATAGGAATTGTCGGAGCAGTAGTCTATATAAAGAAATCAAAACATTTATAAATATCAAATAGTTATTAGTTAATAACTAACTGATACTAAATGGTAACAAAAACAGAAGTAAAAAATAATATTCATTGGCCAACTTTGAACACGGTCATGATGGTAGAAGACACTCTAAAAAAGGTAAATGAAAGTGTAATTTCTGTTGCAGACTTAAAAAGAAAACTTCCAAAGCAAGTAAATCATATTACTCTAATGGTAATTTTACAATATCTTGAAAAAAGTGGAAAAATTGTCGCAACATTAAAAGGGATAACTTGGATAGAAAATAACAATCAAAATTTAAAAAAAGCAATTTTACAAGGGATGGAATTATGAAGGAAGTTAAAGTAATTCTTTCACCAGAAGCCGAAGAAGTTTATAAAAAACTTAACGCCGAATCAGAAACAAATAAACAATCAAGAATGATTCTAAAATCCATAAATCAGAAAACAGATTTAATAAAACAGAATATTCACTACGGCAATCCAATCGCAAAAAATTTAATTCCCGAAGAATATAAACAGAAATATTCTGCTATAAATTTATTTAGAGTTGAGCTTCCTGCGTATTGGAGAATGCTCTACACTTTAACAAACAATGAAGAAATAGAGATAATCGCTTTCGTTTTGGACATTATCGATCATCCGACATATGATGACAAATTCGGTTACAAGGGAATATAGTCTCTTTTTTTCTGAGAGGCTCAGATTTAAAAACCTCTTTTTAGGTATATTTTTATAAGGAAAATTTAGATTTGAAAAATATCGCAAATGAAGGACTAATTTTCAATATTTTCGAACATTCGTTCGAAGAAAATTGTCCGTTAGCGACAATCAATGCTTCGCATTTTTTGTCTTGCCATTTTTTCTCAAATTCCCACAGGGATCATCCTGTTGGAAGTAAATTTTCGAAAAATATGTCAAAATGGTAAAAATCAAAGGAAACGAAATAGCACTTCCAAGTATTACAAATTCATTTGAACGTAGATCTGTTCAAATACAAAATAGCATTATCGGAACATTAAAGAAATTAGGGATCGAAAGAGACAACGTTAGGATGCCCATGGAAAAAATCGCGCAAAAAAAAGCTCCAGCATCGGTAGAATGGTGGTATCAAGGAAGAAACTTAAAATATAGTTATGCTCTAATGCCTAGATTTATAGAAAATCTTTGTGTTATAGACAAAGTTTTGAAAATAGAAGTTGATAAATTAGTTTCTAAAGAAATAACATTTGACCAATTCGGACGTGAATTTTCCGAAGACGACGATTTATCCGAACAACGTAAAGAAGCAAGAAAGACTCTTGGCGTAGATGAAAATGAAAAAGATTTTGAACTAATAAGTAAAAAGTATAAGGATTTAGCAAGACAACATCATCCAGACATGCCAGAAGGCGATCACGAACTTTTCCAGAAAATTAACTCCGCTCACAAGTTGATTAGAAA
>JBAXEZ010000072.1:0-4973 GCA_037140195.1 archaeon | reverse complement strand
AAAACATATGATAGAAAAAGCAAAGAAAATAGCTTTATTTTGACATATGAGCCCAGATGGTGACTGTATAGGTGCTATGTTGGGTTTAGGAAAATTATTAGAAAAACAAAAAAAAAATGTCAGCTATTTTGTGCCAAACAAACCCAGCAAAATATTTGATTTCGTAAAACACATCAAAAGACTCAAATCACGTTTTGATTATAAAACATATGATCTCTTAATCTTTGTAGATTTTACCTGATTCAATCGTATGTGAATAATAAGTCAGGCGAACCCTGAATATTTCAAAGACAAACCTATCCTAATATTTGATCATCATATAGATAATGGAGTAGATCATGGTGTACTTATCAAAGATGTAAAAAGTATAAGTACCTGTGAAATATTGTTTGAACAAACAAATAAACGATGGCCAGAATTATATAACAAAGATATCGCAACCTCTTTTTATCTAGGGATAACATCAGACTCAGCAAATTTTATGTTTGAAAAAGCGTTTAAATATAATCCATCTTTGATGGCAATAAGCAAGTTGGAAACAGGTACGGTTGTGAATGTAAACGAAATATTTTTAACAAAGTATAAATTACAGCCTGAAGAAGCTATAGGCAAAACTTTTGTGGAGTTAAGTGTATTTCGTGAAGCTGTATTTTCTGAATTCGTTGACAAGATTAAAGTAAATGGACTAGTAAGAAACAATTATATTCACGGAAGAAAAACAGTTTGTTTTAGTGCAGGTTGTCATGGTGAAGAGTATGCGGGCCCATTGGCAATTTTGGATTTTCTAAAAAAAGTAGAAATAGCTAAATTAGGAGTAAATATTTTCATTTTTCCAATAATAAATCCATCAGGATTCAATAGTCATACGCGGCATAATTATCTTGGGCAGCAACTAAACGACTTATCAAAAAACAAAAGACTCGCAAGGGAAGTGGATTTAATCTATAGTTTTTTAAAGAAATATAAAATAAATTTTTTTCATGCGATTCATGAAGATGTAGATAAAAAAAGATTCTATATGTATATTTTTGAGAGCAAGAAAGAAAAAATTTATCGTGACATTCTTCGGTTGTCTAGAAGATATTTCAAAACAAACACTAACACCCGAATAGCAACAGATTTTGCAAAAAATGGGTTAATTATCAATGCTCACGACAATTCTTTTGAAGACAGGCTTTTTTTGGATGGAACTGATTATTCTTGTTGTACAGAAACTCCCGGGAGAGAATCTACTAAACAAAGAGTTAAACTTAATTTAGAAATAATGGAGAAAATTATAGACTTCATGCAAAATAATTAATATGTCTTTTCGTCTTTAACCGAATAGGCCTGTGTTACAAAATTATTCGTAACGCAATGCGTCCACTATATTTGTTCTAGAAGCATTAATTGCGGGAATGACTCCGGAAATGGCACCAGTTACGGTCGCAAACAAAATACACCCAATAAATAATGAATATGAATAGTGTGGACTTAAGAACCCCCAACCAAGCGTATCGAGTGTTTTACCGGCTATAAAAGTTAATACTCCTCCAAAGAGTACTCCTAATACTCCAGCAATGAATCCTAAAAATCCCGATTCAAATAGGAATATATTAAATATTTCTGAGTTTTTTGCACCAATAGACTTTATTATTCCAATTTCCTTTGTTCTTTCTATGACGGAAGTAATCATCGTATTGGAAGTATTTATTGCAGAAACAAGAACCGAAATCAAAGCAATTAAAATTACAAACCCGATAACAATATCCAAAGCACTCATGTATGTTTTGATTAAATCTTCGAAAGAGGCAACATAAAAATCTTCTTTCCCCTTTTCAACGCCCCTAGAAATTCTTAGATTTCTCTCCACATTTAGGAGTGTAGCATTCATATTTTTTATATCTGCTCTTCCAATAATCATTGCATAACCTGTCATATTTGGATACAGGGCTTCTGCAGTGCCTGGAAGAATATAAATATTAGAATCATCCTGCGGATTTCCAAGCTCACTATAAAATCCAACAACCCGAAAGTCTTCTCCCTTTAGTGTTATTTTATCATTGATGTCCAATCCCTTAGGAAATACTTTATTCTCTAAAAGATAACTATACCCTAGAACAACTTTTTTTACATCTCCTGATTGTAGCTCTCTTCCCTTTATCAGCTTTACATTCATTAATTCTTTCCCAAGATTTTTCTTTGGATCTTGTGAAGAGAACATAACATATTTCAGGACATCATCTTTTTTTACATCAATTACTTTCATATAAAGTCCTTCTGCCTCAAAAACACCCACGCTTCTCTCTACTGCTTTTAAATCTTTTTTAGTTAATGAGAATGCATCATCCATCCCAGGGGCACCAATCCCTTTCGGCTGTATCGTAATTTTGTCAGCGGATGTTCCAGAAGTAAATGAATTAACGTAGTCATACAATCCCCACCCAAAGCTAATAAAAATAAACATTGTGGTTATCCCTATTAAAATAGAAAATATTGTCAATGCACTTCTTGTCTTTCTATGCGCAATATTTTTTAATGAATATTTTATACTTTCTTCACTTATTGTCATTTTGCAAAACTCCTGCAGAGGTTGCAACATAGCGAGTTTACCGGGTTATGGCTATCTTCTTTGACAACTACGAACGAAGTAAGTCTTTCTGTTGTCATTTTATTTTCTCAATGCCTCCACAGGGTTCATATTGGCGGCTTTCATAGCGGGAGCAATACCTGATATCGATCCAATAACAAAACTACCTACTAATGTTGCAAGGATAAGTATCCAATTTATATTAAATGGAGATTGAGAACCTATAAAGGAATTTATTCCCTGAGTTCCTGCAAAACCAATTAGAGCACCAATACTGACACCGATTATTCCTCCAACAAGTCCAAGCATTCCTGCCTCGATAAAAAATTGAAAAAATACATCAGAGTTCTTTGCACCTATTGCCTTCATAATTCCAATTTCTTTTGTTCTTTCTAAAACAGAAGTTGTCATTGTATTCACAATTCCTACTGCTCCTACAAATATTGATATTCCTGCAATCAAAGCAATAAATATCTGAATCCCTGTTAAAATAGAATTAACTGTAGCTAACTCTGCTTCGGGCGTAGAAACTTGGAAATCTTCATGTCCTATCTTTACGTTTCTTCTTTTTCTCATCAGATTTTCAATATCCAATTTTGCCTGAGCCATTAAATCCTTACTGATTACCTTTACTGCAATAATATTAACATCATCATTTAGGTTTAGTAGGGACTTCATTTCTGGAGATTTTATTAATACAATTTTGTCCCAAATAAAACTGCCTTTCTTTTCCAGTATTCCCACGATACGGTAATCTTTTCCATTAACCTTTAAATTATCTCCTACCGAGAGAGGTTTATCAAAACCATTTTTTGTAGTATCCGCCAAATCGTGCCCAATTACTATTTTATTTGTATCTCCATCCTGTAAAAGTCTTCCACTTTTTGCGGTGATATCTACTGTAGAATACATAAATTTTTCTTTTTCTCCTTCAGGAACATCTGTTCCAAAACCAATAACTAACTTGTTATTGTATTCTAGCTCAAGCGATTTTACTCTTCTGGGAATCGTGTATTGTACCTTGTCTAATTTTTCTATCGCCTCTGCATCTTTTATTGTAACTGGATTAACAGCCCCTGATCCTGGCGGCCCATATCCGCTAATTCCTCCAGCCTGGACGGTTATTACTTCCGTTGTGCTTATTCCAAACTGAGAATTAACTGCCATCTTTAGTCCATCTCCGAGTGAGATCAAAGAAACAACTGCAATAATTCCAATAACAACTCCCAGAAGAGTTAACCAGCTTCTCAGTCCTCGTCTTCGAAGATTTTTCAATGCAATAAAAAAGTAGTCTATTTTCATTTCTTTCTTGTTATCTTCTCGAGTTTACCGTCCTTAAGCCAATAAACTATTCGTGCATGTTTCTGCGCAAGTTCTGGTGAATGAGTGACCATAATAATTGTCTTTCCTTGTTTATTCAATTTAGAAAGAAATTCCATAACTATCTCCCCAGTATGTGTGTCTAAGTTTCCAGTCGGTTCATCTGCTAAAATAACTTCAGGATCATTGGATAATGCTCTTGCAATTGCAACTCTTTGCTGTTGTCCACCGGATAATTGTTTCGGATAATGATCCATTCTATCTTCAAGTTCAACAAGTTTTAATAATTCCTCGGCTTTATCTTCTCTTTCCTCTCTAGATATTCCCTGAAACAACATAGGTAACATTACATTTTCCTTTGCAGTTAAGTTAGGGATTAAATTAAACTGTTGAAAAATAAAACCTATTTTTTTACCCCTGATCTGCGCTAAATCCGATTCGTGTAAATCGGCAATATTATGATGATCTAAATAAATCGCCCCTTTCGTAGGTATATCTAAACTTCCAACAAGATTCATCGCAGTTGATTTTCCAGAACCAGAGGGACCCATTATTGCGACAAATTCTCCCTTGTGAATCTTTAAGTCTAGGCTGTCAAGTGCATGAACCTTAGATTCGCCCATATCATATATTTTATGGACCTCTTTTAGCTGAATAATGATCTCCTCCTCTTTTTTGCTCTTCGGAGCTGACTTCTTCGTTTGCATAAAAAAATCAATATCAAAACCTTTAAAAATGCACCGAAATTGAATAAATCATGATAATTCCAATAAGATGTTTTTCATGTGGCAAGCCAATTGCTCACCTGTGGAAACAATTCAAAGAAAAAACTGCTAAAGGCGAAGATCCGAAAAAGGTTCTAGATGAGTTGGGCTTAGAAAGGTATTGTTGCAGAGCTATATTTTTAGGGCAAGCAGACAATATAGAGTTAGTTAACAAATTCAAGAAATATTAGTTATCTTCTTTTTATTTATAGTGCATAAACTTTTTATTTAAGTAAGCTTTTACCATCCATCTGCTGAGGAACTTTTATTGAAAATGCGTCCAAAATTGTAGGGGCAATATTTAGCTGAGAGGTCTTATT
>JBAXEZ010000071.1:0-5069 GCA_037140195.1 archaeon | reverse complement strand
GGAAGCTAAGTCAAGTTTCTTGCTTGAAACTAAAGGAGAGTTTAAGATTTTATATCTGATAAAGAATAACCCTATAGAAACTTTGGGAATATTAATCTCTCTTAGCGCAGCAGGAGTCGGTTCGGGTTATTTTATTAGATTAAGATTGTTAAAGAGAAGATTGAAAATGCTTGCGGAGGAGGAAGCATTGTTGTTAGAATTAATGAAAGTTGTACAGAGAGATTGTTTTGAAAATAATAAACTTTCTATGGAAGAATATAACGAAGCAATGTTCCAGTATGAAGCTAGATTGAGCGAAGTTATTCAGGAGAAAGTTAAGACTGAAACTGTTATTTCAAATTTAATAAAAATTGGTGGAAAGAAAAAAGCATTAGAGCAGGAAAAAGATAGATTGCTTATTTTAGTTCAACAAACTCAGGAAGATTATTTGAATAGAGGAAAGTTGGATACTAGAATTTATGAGAATATGTTGAAAACATATTCTTCTAGATTGAATGCAGTTGAAGAGGAAATGGTATTTATTGAGGCACAGGAACAGATTAGAGAAGCTAGTGGTTTTAGAGCTAGATGGTTTGGAAAGAAGTAAAATGTTATTCAGAATATAAACTATTTTGTAAATTGGATATCTTTGCTGGATGTTCTGGATTTTCTAACATTGCGAGAAGTCCTTTCATTATAGCTAGTTCTTTTTCTCTTCTTTTAACTGTTTCTGCCAAACTGGCTCTATACTCTGCTGGACTTCTTCCGTCTTCTGAAAAGTATTGGTCGCAACAAGGGCATTCTGCATAATTGTGTGGATCTCCGCTACGTTGAACAATAAAACATCCATCTACTGGACATTTTATAGGTCTTAATTCGTCGCAGTCACCAAGCCACGCTTCTTGAACTTCTCCAGTTGGTCCGACAAATCGATAGTATCTATTCTCTCGGTTTTCACCCTGCAGGTCATGTTTGAATAAGTGTTCCATTCCTTTTGGGATTTCTGTTCTTTTGTAGTGTGATGGCATAACCTTGAGGGTTTATTTTGGTTTAAAAGTATTATTGTGTTTTAGTTTCTAGGAATGTTTAAAATCTCTTTCTACTTGGTATTTTTATGAAAGTTAAAGGTCAGGAAGAGGTTTGGAACGAGATTGCAGGCAAATGGAATGAGTTTAGGGAGGTTCCTAGTCCGACGGTTGTTGAATTTTTATCCGATAAAAGTGGAAAGATTTTAGATTTGGGCTGTGGTAGTGGGAGAAATTTTAGTGCAATGAGTAAAGACGTAGAGTTATATGCAGTTGATTTTTCTGAGGAAATGTTAGTCCATGCTAAAGAAAAAGCTGAGAAATTGGGGTTGAAGGCAGACTTTGTTCATTCATATTCTGGTAAACTTAAATTTAAAGATAATTTTTTTGATTCTATAATTTGCGTCGCTGTTTTGCATTGTATTCCTACAAAAGAAGAAAGAGTTAATACTATAAAAGAAATTTATCGAACGTTGAAAAAAGGTTCGAGTGCATTGATTTCAGTTTGGGGGAAAAATTCTCCTAGATTAAAGAATAAAGGGAAAGAATGTTACGTTAGTTGGACGGTGAAAAACGATAAAGAGTCTAGGAAAGGAGAGAAAGAAATTAAGCAGGAAAGATATACTTATGTTTATGATTTGGAAGAGTTGCAGAAGGAAGTTTTAGATGCGGGATTTGAGATTGAGAGTATTTGGGAAGAAAGGAATGTTAATGTAATTGTGAAAAAGGTGTAATTCTGGAGTCACTACATTAGAAATATTTAAATAGGGGTTTTTTGTGGGTGGATTATGGTAGATGAATATACTCCAGAACAAGTGAAGGAAATTGCAGGTTTTATGGAGCGTTATGCTCAACTGCAAGTTGATTCTAGGACTATTATGAGTTATATGCATTCTGATTTGCGAGTTTCTGATGTGAGGGGATATCGTGGTACTTTAACTGCTAAACTTGGTTCGCTTAGAGATCGTGCTATGGTTTTCGAACGAGATGTTCCTGTTTCTATTAGACAAGGGCTCGAGGGAGCAGAGTATATTCAAGGTGCGATTCAAAGTGCTACGCATGATTTAACTTATAAAAGAGTACAGTTAGAGCGAGGGATTTAATATGGCAGATGAATGTCAATTATTGAAGGCACAACCGCGAGAAATATTAGCAGATACAGATTTAGTAGTAATTCCTCGTGTAAGTAAAGAACCATTAGTTGGAAGATTCTTTGGTCCAAATTCTTATTCTAAAAATGAACAGGCAATGGCTCAGCAAGGTTTTAGACCAGCAACTATTTCAGAATCAATTTTCGCTGTAGCGTATAATTTTGAAAATACTGTAAAACCTCAAATATTTAATCAGAGTTGGCTTCAAGCAGGGCGA
Organism: archaeon; assembly: GCA_037140195.1. Taxonomy (GTDB): domain Archaea; phylum Nanobdellota; class Nanobdellia; order Pacearchaeales; family GW2011-AR1; genus CABMGO01. The sequence continues at coordinate 2,697 of JBAXEZ010000071.1, read as the reverse complement.
ATAGTAAAAGCTCCCGAGTGGGTAGTTATAAATTCTCCTCTAGATGGAAAAGGAGTTGCCTGTACGGATGAATCAGAGCTTAGAGTATATTTAGCTAATTCAAAACAATTTGAGGGAATATGGTTAGTAGAAAATACAGATGAGCTTGCAAGAAAAGGAATTAGAGATTTAAGTTTCGTTCCGTATGGTACCTTTAAACAAGGAGTGCAAACCGCAGAAGATTTTGCTATTAATCCAAAAACAAATGGGTTAGCTAGGGGGCTAGAACACACCCGAGATGCAGTTGCACATAATTTGAGAGCAATTGTTTCAACTTATAAGGATGTTAATGGAAACAGTGCTAATGTAACTTATTTTACTCAACGCCACTTTTTTTCGAGGGTGATTGGTTTGGATTCAGAAGGTCGTTTGGATTCAGAAGGAGTTTTGCTTCAGGTTAATGGCGGCTATTGCGATTGGGGTGCATACCTTGGTTCTACATTTGGTTGTAAAGTAGACAGTTCTTTAGTTAAGAAATTATAATAAAGTCAAAGCAACGGGAATATTTGCAATTCTTGTTACGGATTCTTTATCTACAAGTCCCGTTTTTAATGCAATTTCACATGTTTTTTCTCCAACAAGATTGAAGCTTGCGTCTTCACGGACCATTTCGAGCATTATTTCTTCAACTTCTTCTTCGGATTTTTCTTCTCCTTGAAAGAAACTTGTTGTGAGATCTATTTGTCTTATATTGTCGGCGTCTAAGAATTTCTGTCCAAATATATCTTTGTCGCAAATTGCAACTACATATCTTGTTGCTTTGTGGATTTTTACTAAGAGAGTCATATTGTAAAGAATTTATGTTCGTTTTTAAGGATATGTTTATTGTCCTTTTTTTCTAATTTGAATAAAGTTGGTGAGGTTTTCTTTCTTATAGTTTATACATTCACCAGTTATGGCGTTTACTTTTATTCTCAGAATGTCAATACAAGCAGTTGTGCAGGTTAGGTCCCAAGTTTCTTCTCTTAGAACTCCCATTATCTTGGATATAACTGAATTATCTTTGTTAGCAAGCTGAATTTTCTCTACTACGGTCCATAGGTCTTCAACATCAATTTTTGTTTTTTCCAAATCTAATATCTTAGAAACAACAGCAGTTTCCTGATTTTGAACTTTTATTTCATCGAAAGGGTACTCAGAATAGGCTATTTTCTTTGTTTTTGGATTAAAGAAGTCAAATTGGATTTTGTCTCCTTCTTTTTCATTGTTTGATAGAATACAAAAAACAGCGTATAAAAACGACTCTTTATTGTCTTTCATAAATTTTTCATAACCTGGTTTCTGTTTCAATCTTTCTAGTAATGGTAGTGAATTTGCCATAGAAAAACTATAAAAAATGAGTTTAAAAGATTAATTATGGTAGCTTTTTCCCCTAGTGTCTACTAAAGTTGATGTTTCTGGATAATATACAAATATTCCTTCATGTTTCCTTAGTTTTGGAGTATCTTTTCGTTTTTCGGCCGTTACTGAAATAAGTCCGGAAGTTACTACATTTAACTTTTCTAGCAATGTGTAGAATGATTCTTTATTTGTGACTGGTTTTGAGTTTGGACTTCTATAGTTTGGAATTATTTTTCTCATACAATCATTTTTTGCTGCTTGAATAGTAAATATTGGCTCATCATTATTTTTTTCAAAAATATTTCCTACTACTTGATGATTTAGGGGTCTAAATCTTAATCCTTCCATTGCTAACGTTCGCATGTAATTGTCAGAACAATCTGAGAACATTCCTCTTACCAATGTACTAACATAAGCTGATGCGTTATATATGCTTCCTACTTTTTGAAAGAAAACATCTACTTTATCTAGCGGAGACTCTAATTCCATTTGGAGATCTTGTATAAAATAATCTATAGTTAAAACTTTATAGGGGTTTATATCTATTGTCATTTTCCCTGGATCTTTATCTATTTCTTCATTCAACAACTTGTATGCTTGTTGCATGTCTTCTCTTGCTAAAACTTCCATGTTTCTTTTTTGTGAGAATTATATTTAAATATTTATATCTTGAAGAATTACTTTCTTTCCTTTATTTCGTCTTTCAATTCTGCTAAGAAATCTTTAAGTTTTACTCCGAATTCTGGTTTGTCTGCGCCTCTTCTTTTTATTTATAATTATTAAGTAGTGAGAAACATTTATATTCTCCCATTGTTATATTCTCAAATGAAGATTTGCATTATGCAGTATATACCTGATAATGCTAAAATAAAAGTAGACTTATTAGTATCCTCAAAATTATTTCCTGAAAAAGGATTGACTGAATTTTCTAAAAAGATTGGAATTACTTTAAAGAGTGCTAGTAGATATAGAAATGGAACGCGTGCAATACCTGCAAAATTGTTTAAGAAGTTGGTTAAATTAAATAAAAAAAGATTTGCGGATTTTCAGGGAGAGTTAAGTTTTAAGATGCAAAAGGGTGGAAAATATTTCAAAATTGGACCATATATAAAAATTAATCAAGATTGGATTTATGTGTCTCAATTAATTAATGGGGATGGGCATGTTCATTCTAAATTTTGGTATATTGAATTTACAAACCAAGATGAAGGACTGATAAATTATGTTTATAATTTTTTTATAAACTTGGGTTTGGGTAAAAATTGTTTTAATATTATTAAATCACGTGACGCAATTTATTTAACTATCCGGCCAGGC
>JBAXEZ010000070.1:0-5136 GCA_037140195.1 archaeon | reverse complement strand
TAAGAAGTAAAAGTATTGAGGATCAAGAAAAAGAATTCAGCGACAGGATAGAAGAGTTAAGAAAAGCAATAATGAGTAAGATTTCTCCGAGGGAATAAGCCATATTCCATTACAACAATATTTAAATACCCATCCAGTTAATTTACGAGTATGGTAATGAACTTTTTCAAGAGATTGAAAAAAAGCGAAGGTGAAGGATCTGCGGATTTCATTGAAATCGAAACAGGTTCAAAAGCAAGTGACTCTAAGGTCATGGTTAAAACTTTCGTTCTTAAGACCTACGAAGACATCAATCCAATATTGAATGCTTTGAGAGAAGGTTACTCTATTGTAGTAATCGACATCAAATCATTGAAAGCTAAGGATGTCACTGAACTAAAGAGAGTGGTTTCAAAGATCAAGAAGACCGTTGAAGCTATTGAAGGTTCAATCGCAGGTTTCGGGGACAATTGTATAATTGCTACACCTTCCTTTGCGAAGATCCAAAAGGGCGTCATGGAATCAGCTCCAACAGCTCCAAGGGATGGAATTGAGAAATTCGGTTATTAATTAATCATTTTAACCATTTTTTAATTGTTATTATTTTTTAAACCATTATTTTTTGTGGTTTTTATATCTAAAAAATTTATATGTATTTGTTGCAATTAACATAATCTTTGCCATATACTATAATAGAATAATCTGTTTAAACTTTGGCTAGATTAAACACTACTTTTAATGCTACTATAATAGTAGCTGGAACAAACATAACCAATAATGCAGCAAGAATTGCAGTCAAAGAAGAAAGAAATGGTATATTTGATACATATATTAGGGCAGACTGCCCAAATCCACTAACTATGACTAAAGAGAGAGAGGCTATTAAAAATGTTAATGAATCTCTATCTCCGACATTTAAGAATCCTATAACAATCCCTAGAATAACAAGAAAGGCATACGGAGTATTGCTATATGTAATATCAAATACTTTTTGTGATATCCCCATAATAATGGCAAAAATAACCCCTATAAGGAAAGCATATGCTCCCAAAAGATTCTCTCGTGATTTAACCATAGAGAATCTATTATAATATAATATATAAATATTTCTTAAAAATAATTTTCCTTAGAAACGAAACATTTATAAACCGTTGTAACTCTGAAATTACAACATGGTAAAACAAATGAGATTCATGATTGCACTTTTCGCAATGATTTTCCTCGCTGTTAGCTTTGCTAGTGCATTAACCACTTCTATTACTTCAGTTAATTTGCATGTTGTACAAGGATCTTCAAATTTAACAAATTTAACATTAGCAAATGCAGAAAGTGTAAATATAACAGGAGTCAATATAACTTCTTCACCTTCTTTTTCTGGTCTTTCTTTTTATGTTAATAATACTAATTTCCAAATTCTAAATGGAAGTTCTTCAATGGTCTTTATTTCTTTCTCTTCAACAAGCTCTCTTCCTATTGCAACTTATAATACAAATATAATTATTAATTACAATAATGGATCTTCTCAATCAATCTCTCTTCCAGTTACAATAAACGTTGTTGCGCAATCAAATCCTAATATTGTTAACGGTATTAATGCAACAAAACTTTGTTCATCATTTTCTACTGGAAACACAAATGTATCTATTTCTGATTTAGAAGATAAATCAAGCGGAACAGATAACGATTGGGAATGGAAAGCATTGGACGAAGTTAAGGTTAGAGTAAATGTAGCAAATGATAATGATAAAGATAACTCAGATTATAAGGTTCAACTTTACTTCTTTGATTCAGATGGTAAAGATGTTTCAAGTAAGTTTGTAGACGAGACAGATTCTTTAAAGCAGGATGTAAATAATCTTGACAATGGCGATGATCAAAATGTTGATTTCGCATTCAAATTGAGCACTCAAATAGACAGTGGGACATATGAAGTAGTTGCAAAGGTATCTAAGAGAAGCGGAAGCAATGACGATTGTGCTTTAACATTAAAAGGAGATTCTCAAACGGTATATATCAATCAAGACGATTATTATACAATAGTTTCTGCAGTAATGGGCAGCAAATCAGTTAGTTGTGGTAATACACTGGATCTAACCGTAACAGTTACAAACACTGGGACAGAAGATGAAGACAGGGTAAAGGTATTTATGAATAGTTATGATTTCAAATTAAATGCTTTCCAAGAAATTGATAATCTAAATAGTGGAGAATCGAAAGACGTAACTTTCTCAATTCCAGTACCATCCAATGCTGCAGAAAAGTTATATGGGCTGACATTTTCAACTCAATTTAACTATGATAGCAGCGATGATAAGTATAGCGATCAATCAGCTTCCAAAGATAATTACATATATTCATTTAATGTCCTTGGAAATTGTGTTGATCCTACAAAACCAGTCATAACTGCTAAGCTTAATTCAACAGCTTTGGTTGGTGATAACTTGGTTATTGCAGTTTCATTCAAGAATAATGCCAATACTTCAGTAAGTGCAATTATTGCTCCAGAAGAATATGATTCATGGGCAGAATTGGTTAGTGTAGATCCTGCAACAATTACTACTGGAAAAGCAGAGTCTAAAACAGTATACATTACTCTAAAACCAACACAAGCTGGACAGCAAACATTCAACTTAAGTGTAATTTACAACGGAAAGTCAATTGACCAACCAGTTACATTGCCGGTTGCAAAGAAAACAAGTTTGTTAGACGGAATGTATGGGCAACTTGGAAAGACAGGAACTTATCTTGTGTTAGGAATTGCAGTATTGATTATACTAATATTATTAGTATTGATTGCAAAGTTGATTTTCACAAGAAAACATTAGGTTTTTATATTTCATTTTTATTGTATTTACATGAATAAAGTAATTTCGTTAATCCTTAGATATCTTCTAATTATCTTGGCGGGGCTTGGCGGTTTAATTATTTTTTATAAAGTATTCTACCCTCTGACCTTCTTCTTATCTTCCTTTGTTTTGTCTATGTTTGGAGAAGTTAACAGTTTTTACACTGTAAAACTAATTTTATTTAATGAAGTCTCAATAGAGCTTATTAATGCTTGCATTGCGGGCTCAGCTTACTATCTGTTATTTATTTTAGTTTTGTCCATTCCGGATCTGAAAATAGCAAAGCGCATTTCAATTTTACTTTTTTCGTTTGCTTTATTGTTGTTACTTAACGTTTTAAGAATTGTTTTAATGGGGCTAATTGCAAAAACAATATATTTCGAATCAGTTCATATGTTTTTTTGGTATATAGTTTCATTGATATTCGTAGTCGGAATTTGGTTTTTAAGCGTAAAATTGTTTTCAATAAGAGAAATACCTATTTACTCAGATATAAAATATTTAATTGAACATACTAAAAATCCCAAGAGAAATAGCAAGCACAAGAAATCCCGCAATTAATACTCCTAAAGAAATAGATATAAAACTGGCCTTTCTATTAAATCCAAATAACCAAGCTAATACTGCTCCCGTCCAAGCTCCAGTTCCGGGTAAGGGAATAGCAACGAATATGCATAGTAGAAAATGAAGTAAAAGCCCCTCCTTATTTTCTAAATGTTTTCCTTTTCTTTTTACTCTCTCTAAAAATCTATCCATAAAATTTTTGTAGTAATTTATTTTCATAAAATAAACATGCAAGAAATCCATAAAAAAGAATACAAAAAGCGTAACTAAAATATTGACTAATACAACAAGTGAAAAATAAGGCCAAATATTTAATCCGTTTTTCAAACAGTAGTCAATAACAACCGGTAATCCTGCTCTCAGTTCAACAAATGGTAAGAAAGATAATATTATTGATAAAATTAATTGACTATCCATTTAATTCAACGTTTTTCCATTTATCTGAGCCATAACTCCTACAACGTATCTTTCAACAGTAGGTAAATACTGGCATTTGCCAATGTTTAACAAAAAGCAATTTTCTGTCTCACCTGCGTCTATCGAAGGTGTTTCAGAATTTTGAATAATTATAACAGTGTTATCTGCAGAGGCATTTTTACAAGTAATTTGTGTAAGATTCATTTCTTTAGCAGTTGTGCCGTTAACTACTCCCGCACTAATGTTCTTAATAAAGGGAAAGGCTGGAAGAAACTTTCCAATTTCAGACTGGCCTAAGACCATATCCTTACAAAGATTAACGTCGTTATTCAAAGAAACACTAACTTTTCTAGATAAACTTAGATTGGTAGTTATTGGAATATTATTTTTTCTTGGGTCGTTTCTAAGATAAACATTGTACACTACTGAAAGTTCTCCTTTGTAAATTACAGGAAATTGTCCATGATAGAATACTAGCTTTCCAGTTTTTACCTTCTCGAAATTTACTCCCCCATACTCAAATTTTTCAAAAATCTTATGATATAACATCGGAACGAAGACAAATGACAAAGTTATCACGATAATAATCCCGACTAACCAGAAAAATTGTTTTTCGACTGCTCTATTTGGATTCTCTTTAACAACCTTTTTTACTGTTTTTTTTCTGACCATAAAGAGTATTACTATTTTTCGTTTATAAATTTAAGCAATATTTAACATTCGATAAACTAACTTATCTGTTCCCTCGAAAAAGTTTCCGTAAATATAAACGCAACTGTTATTTTGTACGACTTTTGTTTCACTCGAGTTTGAATTAGAGAAAATAATCACCTTATCTTCACAAGTTTTAGTAGGAAGATCAGCGTTTAGACATACTTCTCCAGAAATACAGGCTGCTTGTGTTCTCAAGGCAATATCTTGGAGTGCATAATTTAATCCATTCACAGCCGCATTAATATTGACGATGTAAACTGGGTTCTGGTAATATCTTTCGAATGAATAATTTCCAACGATAGAAACGTTATCTACTTCTTGTGGCAGAAAGTTAAAGTAAAAAATTTTACTATTTATTGTTGTCGTCCAGTATCCGTTAGATTTTACGAATTTCAATCCCCCGTATGTGGCGTCATTATTTGTCGTTTGGTTATCATCTCTACTCATAATTGCATAACCCAAACTAGAAAGCCCAATTAGTAAAACCATTGCTACACTTATTATAATATTATTTCTTTTTTTCCTCTTCTCCCGCATAGCTTCCGTCTCTATTTTTCTCATAATTCTTATCAGAACTTTTTGTATTTAAAGGTTACTAAAATATACTTTTCCAAAA
>JBAXEZ010000069.1:0-5452 GCA_037140195.1 archaeon | reverse complement strand
GTATTACTTAATCAATTAAATGAAAAAAATGAAGAATATTTTAAAAAATACAATTATCGTTATCTAATAAGGCTGGAGTCTAAAGGAAAATGAGAAAACAAAAAAGTCTGAGAGAATTCTACAAAGAAAGTTTTTCATTTATTAAAGATTCAAAAAAGTATATTTACAGTATTCTAATTATTTTCATACTTTTTTTAATTGTAGGATATTTTGCTTCAATCCCTCTTGAATTAGAATCTCTTCTGAAGGAAAAGTTGAAGGAGATTGCACTTTTATTTCAAGGATTAAATTTGCCTGCAACTATTTGGATGATTTTTTCTAATAACTTGTATGTTAGTTTCCTGTCGATGATCTTAGGAATTTTGTTTGGATTTTTCCCACTGATTACCTCAATGTCTAATGGATTTATAATCGGCTATGTAATGCATAAAGCTGTTTCTTTAGAAGGAATATTAACACTTTGGAAATTGTTCCCTCATGGAATATTTGAACTCCCAGCAGTTATTATCTCTATGGGGATTGGCCTTAGGTTGGGGATGACTTTGCTATTCAAGACAAAGCTACTTAAGAAGGAAAGCTTGAGGTCATTATTTGTTTTCTTGCTTATTATCATACCCTTGCTAGTAATCGCAGCAATTATTGAAGGTTGTTTAGTCTTATTTATTAAATAGATTTAAATAATAAAATTTGTTTAGAATAATATGAGAAAGGTAGATGGACTTAATGGAAGAAAATTTTTAGTGGGAGTTTTAGTTGCATATTTTTTAGTGTTATTCTTTTCATACTTTTATTTTATGGCTGCTAGCCCAATAATTATTGGAAATGCGATTGTAGGATTACCCACTGAAAATGGCTCTCCAGAAATTATAGATCCTGCGTTAGCCGAAACATTATATATTATGGAAGTTTTAATCGCGCTGGTGATTATTGTTTATGTTATTCCGAGGGTTTGGTATAAAAGACATGCTAAAAATAGAAAAATAGAAATAAAAAAATATTCAGCTTTCAAAAATCACTGAGTCTTCTTTGCTTTTTGTAATTTGAAATTATCCAAGAAATCTTTTTAAATTTCTCAATAGGAACAATTATTCTCGAATCAACTATCTTTAATGCGTGTTCTAAAGATTCTGGTTTCTCTGGATTTTTTTGCATTGCCTTTCTAGTTACTTCTCTTAGAATTCCGACTCCCAATGGCGCGTAATATTCTTCGGTTGTTTCTCTGAAAACTATTATTGTTGCCTGACGCTTTATTTTTTCTAGATATTCACAAATTGCTAGACGATTTGCATAATAGGCACCAGTTACACTAGATGCATAATCTTTTCTGCCAAAAAATCCTTCGTAATCATGCCAGAAACCTATATCTTGGTTCATTAGACTCTGTTTTGATTTATTCTCAACTTCCGGAATTGATTCTTCCATAACTTCAAATTTAAATTCTCCCGGAAGTAAAAGAATATGGTAATAGTTTCCAGCGTAATTATCTGAAAATAAAAGTATTTCGGAGATTTCTTTGTAAGATTTTATTTTTTTTAATAATAATTTACTTAAAGTATCATCTACTGCTGTAATTCCCCATTTAGTTGGAACTAGTTTTCTTTGAGTTTTTACGCCGAGTAAACCTGCAGAGAAAAGTTTTTGCAGATGACTAACTTTAATATTTGAAGAGTATAATTCTTTTAATGCCGTTGTTGCTTTTACATCATAATCTGTTGATAGATAATCTACTTTCTTTTCGATGTAAGGATTTTCTTCTAAAATAACTCGTTCTATTGGTGCAGGATTTGCCATAATAGACATTACGCTTGAAGAAGTGTATTGCAGAGTTGGTTGTTTTTTAAGAAAAAATTCTGTGGCTACGGGTTTAGAGGCCAACGCAAGCTGCTGGGTGACTGCAGAGAGGCTTTTATTTATTTTAACGTTTGTTATCTGTCTTCCGTAAACCATACTTCCACGATGTGCTAGAACTTGATCGATTGGTAAATTTTGTTTGACCCATTCTTCGGGTGATGCTAAAACAGTAGTATCGCCCTTGTAATCTGGAGCTAAAATTCCGGAGAAGACGTTGGGATAGTTTACTCTACCAACAAAAATTTCTGGAGGAGTTGAACCTGAAAAATGCAATTTTACTTTCGGAAACGAGCCTTGAATCTTTGATAAGATTACTGCTGCCTTATCGTCACGAATGAAGTCTCCCATGCACTAGGAAAAATATTAGAGTTTAAAGGGATTATTGTACTAAACCTTGCTGAGTTAACCCCGCAAATAAACATTTAAAAACTCGAGATGTCTGTAGCTGTTATGGTTAAAGCAAAAGAGATTTATAGATGCCCAATTTGTGGAAATGTTGTTGAAGTTCTTTATGCGGGCGGAGGAGTTCTAGTTTGCTGTGGAAAGCCTATGATTTTACAAAAAGAAAATGCAGACGATAGTGCTTCTTTGGCACTCGCAGGTGTCAGCCCTGAGGGTCAGAAGAAACACGTTCCAATAATTAAAGGAAAGAAGGTAATGGTCGGAAGTATACCTCATCCAATGGAAGAAAAACATTATATTATGTGGATTGAAGCTGAATCTAAAGACGGTGAAAGCGAAAGAGTTTTCTTAGATACTGGCGATAAGCCAGAAGCAGAATTTGATTTTGAAGTTAAAATTGCAAGAGCATTCTGTAATTTACACGGACTTTGGAGAAGCAAGTAATGGGCTGGAAAGATAGGGTTAACTGGGAAGAATGTTCATATCAAACTAAAGGGGCCTTAACGGGAGGATTTATATCTTTACTACTTTTGATTATATACTCTTTATTGTATTTTTTCATTTTTGAAACAAACATAATTCAATTTGAACCCCTAGAATCCTTTTTAGAAATTTTATTTTTATTTTTAGGACCTCTGTTTGGAGGAGTAACACTGCTAGTTTTATTTATTCCAGGAACGCATGATTTAATCATTTCCAACGAACATAGACTTCTACTTGGCGTAGAATTTACTCCGGTAGGAATATTAATCAATATTATTAGCTGGATAATCCTAGGGATTTTGATTGGTTGGAAAATCGAAAAAAATAAAAACAGGCGCAACCAACAATAAATATGACAAAATCTATCAAAGGAACTCAAACTGAAAAGAATTTATTAAAGGCATTTGCAGGTGAGAGCCAAGCTAGAAATAGATATACTTATTTTGCAAGTGTTGCTAAAAAAGAAAATTATGAACAAATCTCCGCAATATTTTTAGAAACTGCTGAGAATGAAAAGGAGCATGCAAAAGTTTTCTTTAATTTTTTAGAGGGCGGACCAGTTGAAATTACAGCTTCATATCCTGCTGGAAAAACTGGAACAACAAAAGAAAATTTACTCGCTGCTGCTAACGGAGAAAAAGAAGAATGGAGTGCATTATATCCTGACTTTGAGAAAGTTGCAAAACAAGAAGGATTTGATTTGGTAGCTAAGGCGTTTAAGGAAATTGCAGAAGTTGAAGTACAACACGAAAAAAGATATAGAAAATTATTAGAAAATGTTACAAGTAAAAAAGTTTTCAAGAAAGATAAAAAAGTAAAGTGGAAATGCAGAAACTGCGGTTATGTTCATGAAGGAACAGATGCTCCGGACGTTTGCCCCGCATGTAAACATCCTCAAGCTTATTATGAAGTTTTGGAAGAAAATTATTAGGCTTACTTTTCTTAGAAAGAAAAGTTTTCCTTAAATCAAAAGAACACAATCGTCTTTCTTCACTCGTCGTTCATCAAGTCTAACTCGCAAATTTCCTTTGTGATTTTTTACTTTTGTTGCTTCGCAAATATTATCTCAAAGCTTGCTTTGCTCGGCGAATTCTTTACCAAATCTTTATAAATACACAAATATTCTATAACTTATGGCACAAGAAAATACAATTCCAATGGGTTTCGGCGGAGGCCTTACTAGATTTAAAGAAGAATACGACTCTAAGATAAAGTTTAGTCCGTCTGCAGTTATTGTTATGGTAGTTGTAGTAATTCTATTTGTAATCTCTTTAAAATTTCTTTTCCCAATCAAAATAGTTTAATTACTAGAAGGATTATCCGGAATACTAGAATATTTGCTCATTGGATTAAATAACTGTGCTGCACGATAACAATTCTCTGAAAGTCTTTTTGCTCTAGGTTCTTTTAGTTGCTCAAACTGATAGTTTCTCAATTCGCCTAATTTTCTTAGAAGATCAGCTTTTTCTAATGAACTACACGTACTTCTAATTTTGTCTCTCATTAAATCCGCTCCTTGCTCATAAATACTTGCTGCAACTTCTAGTTCATTCATTTTATTTTTCCTGTCAGCTTACATTGACAATCTAGTGAGAATAAGTCATTAGATAATTTTTTACCCGTAACTATACGACGTTATCCCTATTTGTTTTTTCTAATGTAAAAAAATATTCCTACCATTCCCAATAAAAATAAAATAATTCCGATTAGATTTGTTGTGCTATTTGATAAAGTTCCGATTGCATTTCCTGTAAAAGTTGAAGTTGTAAAAAATAAACTTCCGATGAAAGCGATGACTGCTGTTGTGGAAGAAGCACGTTGTTCCAAATTTTGTCTTCTTTCTTTCTCTTCTCTAATCTCCTTACCTAACGTTTCTCCAATAGTTTTTAAATAAGCTATATTGCTCCGGGATATCTTCCTTTCTTCACGAGTATCTGCTCTACCATATAATTTTCGCCCATGAGTAGTCTCATCATATTTTATCCAAGGCCCATTAGCTTCATTTGGATCCCATTGACTAAGAGGTACAAAATTATATGAACTGACGCCGATCTTTAAACCATCTGAATCAACTGCTCTTTGGACAATCTCTGTTGCAATTTGCAAACTAGTCCCTGGAGCAGGGTTTTCATAATGACCCCTACCATCTTCCCTAGAAAGCTCTCCCAATGCTCTACCTAAAAATTCATCAACAACGATGATTTCCCCTTCTGAAATACCATAGGCATTTAACTTATTTTTCATTTTTTTTACAAGTTTGTCCATTAATTCAGCAGGAGGAGTACCAGCCTGCTTTTCAGATTTATATGATAACCAATATCTTATTGGCTTTGGATCGATAGTTAAAAAGACGGGTATTTTTTCATTAGGAAAGGCATTTTTGAAAGCTTCTTTTATTAAAAAAGAACGATTTGCCGCAGAAGTTTGAGTAAATATTAATGCTTTTGGAAGGGGTTTGTGTAAATCCATTATTCCTCTTTTAAGGTTATCTAAAAAAGTATATTGGTTAAATCCAGGCTCGTCATAATTGCACCTACCTAGACAAGTAGTTTTCATTTCGTTTAGAGGAGTATAATTACGTAATCTATGTAATCCTCCCGCAGGTGGCGCGTATTCTCTACTACACTCCTCCGTGTATTCTCCACCGTTATTAGCGAAATTACTGTTAGGTATTTCTTTACTCTTTTTTTTAACCATAGTCAGTTATATAATATGG
>JBAXEZ010000068.1:0-5503 GCA_037140195.1 archaeon | reverse complement strand
GGATGCTATAATCTCCAATAGCATATAAAGAAAATCCTTCTGTGACATTTAAAATTAATTTCTTCGATTCTAATGCATTAAATTCCATTATCACCTTATTTATTGTAATGTTTGTTCTATTTGCTTTTAAGTTTGTAACTATTACTCCAGGTTTTTGTCCTTCATAAACTCCGGGTCTGACTCCTATTCCTATCGATTTATTCGTCTGGCTTATATTAAATATTTTCTCTAAATTAATTGAGCTAACTGCTCCAGAATTATTGTACAATAAATTGTCTATCTTTAAATAAAATTCTCCTTCTTTCGTAGGGATTATATAAAAATAATATGTCTGATTAACCTTTATCAATCCTTTTTCAAAAAAGACTTCTCGTCTTCCTTCGTAAATTTTTAAGTTGCCAGAGTTTAATTCTCCAACAATGTTGTTTATGCTGCCAATTATTGTCTCGGAAGGAGAATAAATCTCCCTTTGGAAGTTTATTTCTTGTGCAAAACAATTGCTAATAAAAAATAAAAACAGGATAAACACAATCTCTTTTCTCATAGAATAATCTCGGTAAATTAGTTAATAAATCTTATCTATCTCCTAATTGGAGGTCTATTCATTGGTTGTGGCATTGGTCTATTCTGGCCAGGCTGCGGAGAAACGGGTAATGGCCTCACGGGAGGTCTCTGCTGTTGCATTATAGGTTTATCCGAAGAATAGGGTCCTGCTGGGGGAAATCCTCCTCCACGATTGCTATTGCTTTTATCTTCCTTAAATCCTGATTTGACTTTGTATATCCAAACTTTCAATTTTTCTTTGAACACAATTCCCAAAATTACTAATATGATTAAAATTATCAATAATATCCACAGCCAAGTATAACTAGTTGATTTAGGGGTAGTGCTAGACTTACAGCAAAGGCTTGTGCTAGTATCGCAACTTAATCCTAGATTAGTTTCCGTTGAAGCACATTTGGATTTACACACACCACTAGACAATTCACATTCACTCTGCACAACAGGTTCAGTACACTCACCTAAACAACATTTTTGTGTGTTACTTGATCTAACTTCATTACCACCGCATACTTTGTCAGTATCACATTCCATTCCTTCAAGCGCTTCACAACTTTGCAAATTTTCAGTTTGACAACATTTCTTGCCAACAGCGCTACAATAATAATTAGATCTCAGTTCTTCAGAAGGACATTGATCTTGCTGTATACAGAAAAATCCTGCTTCTCCACAGCCAGGAAGTGGGGCAACAGGGCCAGTAACTACTGCTCTTCTACCTTCAAGAGCCCATAATATCATTGCAGTATCTCTTATATTGTTGTTATTCCAACATCCATTCGCATCTTGAACACTATTTAGTAACCAGTTCTTTGCATCTGCGACTTTCTGCTGATTGCTACTAGTCAAAGCCAATAAAGCCAATCCAGTATCATAATATTTATTGTAAGCTGTATTCTCTGCTTCCCAGCTGCTTAATTTCTGCTGTTGTATTAATTTTGTACCATACTCGCTAAAATCTTTCAATATTTGTAAAAATGCAGTAGGTAAATATTTTTGGTTTGCTTCTTCGCCAGCAATTAAATAAGGGATATAGTCATCAATATTATTTCCAGTTTTATCTAACGCAATTGTCGCCCAAGCGCTCGCCTCATAATTGCAACTTCCCTCTCCAAAACATAAAGACTTAACGGTCAGTTCAATAGGCTGGCTTGCCTGTGCAGACTTTGTTTCGGATAAAACATACAATGTTGCCGATGTTGGTTGTTTGTATAATAATGTAGCAATATAGCCATTTGCAGAATCACAGACTACTGTAAATTTAGTATTATAACACGCAGGATTAATTTGAAACCAATAGTTAGAATTAGCGAGACTTAAGCAATTTCCTGCGGCAGTATCTATTTTTTTATTATCTAAAACATTAAATGGATAATCTACTGAATTATAAGTTACTTTACATCCTGCTTTTCCGACTGAATCCTGTTCTAAATACCAGATTAAATCTTCTGCGACTCTAGTATGATTTTTCAACCAGCTTTCATAAATTTTAGTGTCTTGTCCCGCATGATTTATTGCTAAAATAGCCATGGCAGTATCTTTCACATTGCAAGCGGAATCTCCGAAACAATCAGTTTTCTTCATGCTCAAAAGTTTTTCATAACATTTTTGAGTAACTCCTGACGGGGAAGCTAATATAGTTAGGGCAATATCCTGTATTTTACTTGCTCCCTCGCAATTGGATTTTACCTGAATAGCCAAACAACTAAAAGCATTATCAATTTTACTTCCATTAAGATTTGCAATGACGGCAGTACTATTTCCTGATGCAGTTACATTGGTGGTAGTTGTATTGTTTGCTGCGAGTACAAAACTTGTCAGTACTAAAAAGCACAATACTAAAAATATTCCTGCACCACTCTTATTCATAGAGATTTTATGATTTTTCTATTTATTAATGTTTCGCTAATCACTTCTTCGGAGTATTTTGCTTATCCGACGAAGAGTTCGTTTCTTTTTCGGAATCATCTTTATTCCCTCCAGTTCTAAAACTCTGGCGCATAGCTTCTCTAATCGTATAATTTATTGGATTCTTTAATCCTTCAGTATCTGAAGCAACATTCAATTCTTTATATGTCGTCTTATCATAATTTGGAGGAAGTCTTTTATTTTTTGCAGCCCATTCAATTTGACTTTGCACATATCCCTCTCGAAGAGGTTTGTAATTTTTCTTGTTCCATTCATAAACTTTTTCTTCCATATATTCTTTTGGAAATTCCAAACTTGAGAAAAAAGAAAGCAAAACTCCTAGCGCTCTTTTTCTTCCATCTTCTTTCATTCCAACCATAATTTTTTTTATTACTGGTGGAAACATATCTTCCGTTATTATAAGTCCCTTTAAATCTAATGCTTTTCCGTCGTACTTTTTTCTTTCAGGTTCTTTTTTCTTTGCCCAGTCTAGTGATTCTATTAAAAGTTCTCGTGCCTCTCCTGCTTCACAGCTCGGATTATAATCTCTAATTTTTATTTTTAATGGGTCGGCCATGTTAATCTCAAAAGTATCTAGTTCTTCTTTTGTTATAACTGCTGAAACAAGAGCTGTTTTTTCATGAAGAGAATATGGTGCTCTAAACAAATGTCTAGGAGAAACAAGAACAATATCTACTGAGTCTTCTTGAGCCTTTGTGGTTTGTTCGCTTGTTGTTTGGATCTTCGGGTTTGGTTTATACTTTCCGCACTTTTCGCAGAAATATCTTTTATATGTTTCCAAGAAATTCATATTAAACTTACAATTTGGACATCTATGGTCCTTTCTTTTGCTTTTTTTAAAGTATAATTTATATTTGCATTTGGAGTTCGGACACTCAAATAGGTCTTCTTCTTTTTGAACTATCTCGTTTTTACACTCTGTACAATAAATCTTTTCTATTAATTCTCCTTTTTGTTTTAGTTTTTCTTTTCCTGTCAGATTAATTATTTGCTGATTAACTTTGTCTTTCGTAATCTCTTTTAAGTATCCTGCAACTGCTCTGGGCCACTCCGGAAAATTATCTTTCGTTTTTTCTCCATACAGCTCTTCAGGAAATGACTTGGAAGGAATAAGAATATGGAATCCCTTTGAACCAGAATATTTAATGCCTATGTTTTTAATGCCATGAGATTCCATGGCTTGGATTAATACCTTTGCCGCAATTTTTGCATAGTCAAAGAATTTAGAGTCTATATCAATTAAGAAGTCCCAACCTATTTTTATCTGATTATACTTGTCTGGAGTCATATCTGTGCTAATTTTTAAGGGGTCTGACCAAATTTCTTCAGAGCAATGGAAGCTTGTAGCTCCCTTCTTAACTAGGGTCATAACATCTGAAGGATAATCTAAAACATCCGGTCTTTTTCCAAATCCTTCTAGATATCTCGGAACTGTTTCTCTATTTTTGCAAAACTTGTAAATTGCCTCTTGTATCTCTTTTCTAGCGTAGTAAGACTGGGCAACAATTTGCACCTTACGTTTTTCACCAGATTCTCCCTCATTTTCCATAAAAATACCATAAGTTGCGTATTAATAAATTCTATTATAATTAAGAATTCACTTTTCCTAATTCTGCTACAATAATTCTTTGCCTAATTTAAGAGGGAACGAATTTGTCTCATGTAGAAGATAAATGCTTTAAGAGGAGTAAACGGGGCTTAATGTATTTATCTTCCTAAGAAGATAAATACTTATAAAGGTTCAAAATCTCGGTAGTTTATGATCGTTCGTTTAGATAATCCAAAAATACTGAGTGATGCAATTTCTATAATTTCAGAGCTAGTTACAGAAGTAAGAATTAAGGTTCTAGAAGATGGTTTTTCAATAGTGGCGGTAGATCCTGCAAATATTGCGATGGTTATTTTTAAGATTCCAAAGGAAAGCTTTTCACAATATGAGGCTGGAAAAGAGATTTGGGGTGTCAATTTAGAAGATTTTAAGCGAGTACTAAAAAGAGCAGCAACTTCTTCAAGTATGATTCTCGAGCAAGAGGACAATCAATTGAAGGTCTCAGTTTTTGATAAAGTAAAAAGAAGTTTTGTTCTTTCTTTAATTGATGTGGACTCGGAAGATAAAGCAGAACCAACTTTAAATTTTACATGCGAAATAGAAATGAATTCCCAGGAACTATCTCAATCAATAGAGGACTGTCTAGTTGTAGCAGATTCTTGTACTATCTCTGTTGAAAATAATAAATTAATTGTAGAAGGGAAGGGAAGTTTAAACTCTTCTAAAGCCGAATTTTCATCTGATGACATGAAAATAAGCGGAACGGGTAAATCAAAATATTCTCTAGAGTATTTATCAAAATTTTCAAAAGCAAAATCTATTTCTGATAAGGTTCTTTTAAAATTTTCAGATAATTACCCTCTGAGAATCGATTTTGCAGGTTCTAAAATGGGCATTGGCTTTATTTTGGCTCCTCGTGTAGAGTCTGACTAATTTTCGTAAACTATTTAAGCATAATTTTTTTTCTAGACAAATGATAATAAGAGTAATGGTTAAATCACGTTCTTCAAATCCAAGAATAGAAGAGCCAGGGGAAAAATCTTCGCTCTCGAAAAATAATTGTTCGAATAACAAAAATAGTGGAAAATCACAAGCGCAAAAAGTTTTTAGGAATCTTTTGATATATGTTTCAGCAGAGCCAGAAAATAACGAAGCAAATCTAGAAGTAATTTCTATGCTCTCAAAACATTTTGGCGTTTCTTGGAAAAATATTAAGATCAAATCAGGATTAACAAGTAAAAATAAATTAATAGAAATTTGTTAATCCTGGGATTAACCGAGTAATTTGCTTCGCAAGATATCTTTAGCTAATTAGCGCGGTGCAAATTATGAGCAGAGCAAGAATAAACTAATTAAGGGTTTATAGTAATTTACTTCTTCCCAAACCATCTACTCCAGAATCCGCTAACTTGTCTAATCTGATCTTGAGCTTCTAGGAATACTAATTCCTCATCTACTTTACTTAAT
>JBAXEZ010000067.1:0-5595 GCA_037140195.1 archaeon | reverse complement strand
GAATAATAATTATAACACATATCAATGCTAACGAATTCTTTGTTAGTTTCAGGATTAATTGTTCCTTGAGAACATTTATTTTTATAAACCTGCATAACATTTTGTCTAGCCATACTTTCGCCAGAGAAACCCATAACTAAATTTTTAACTTGCATAGCCAAACCAGTAGCCAAACAAACTCCTTTCCATTTAGTAACTAAATCACCCAACTTCTTATTTTTCGCTTCCCAATCTGCAATTGTTTTATTTAGTTCTGCAGCCTTAGATTTTGCTTTTTCAGGAGCTATTTCTATTGCTCTTTGTTCAACACCTATGTTGAAAGTGAAATTTGCCTCAGATTTTGTCTTTAATTCAGAAATAATACTTACATAAGCAATTTTTTCAACACTTACATCACTTAGATAAACGTTATAGTAACTATCCTTCGTTTCGCCCTTCTGTAGTTGCTGGGGTTTTACTTCAACATTCGAGTTAGTATTAAACGGTAAACTGACTGTTTTGAATAACTTAGTAGTTTTTACACCATTACTAGTTTCTAGTCTATAATAATCTACAACTACTTCTTTGTTAGAAATAGTCTTAACAATTAAATGATCATTCCCTTCATTATTATCTAACTTAGACAGATTAATGGTATCGAGTTCATGTAATTTAACACTTCCCTGCTCATCTCTTACATTCTTATTATTGACAATTAATTCGAATGACTTATTTGCAACTTGGGCTGGTTTAAATTTAACAATGCCAATTGAGTGATATTCATTATTTGAATAAACAGTTTTGTAAGCATTAGTAGAATCTGTTCTTTGTGCAAGAATTAATTTCTGATTAATATCTTCAGCATATGCAGACTCAGGATATAATTCTAAAAACTTATTCATGAGTTCAATCTCTCTACCTTCATAATTAATTCCCTTCTGCTGGATTCTGTTAATTAAATCAATCTGTTCTAAAAGAGCCGTTTCACCATAATTCATCTGTTGATTCTTCAAAGTAGAATACTGATCTAATAATTCATTAAGTACTTCATCTCCCTTATCGAAGTAATTTGTTGCTATTTCAGCATTTACATCTTTAGTCACTGAAGCTTCAGGAGAAAGAGATTTACCCTCAGAACTAACTAATTCAATAAACTTAATTCCGTCCGCAGAATCCCCCTTGAAAAGTAAAATAACATTCTTAGCATCTATATTTGTAGGTTTAATATGACTAATAAAAAATTCTTTTGTTAATTCTTGTCCGGTAGGATTTTGGAAAGTGGCATCAATCTTATTTGCCAATTCAGAATATATGCTATTATCCAAGGCCTTGCTACTCTTTATTAAAACTGCATATTCTGCATTGTCTCCCTGTCCAGAAATAATTTTTTTAGTAAATCCGGAATAAGCAAAATAGTAACTATTGCCTTGGTCATCGTTGTATATATTACTAGAAATATCTGCAGTTTTTTGAGAAGAAGGTGTAGTAAAGTTAGCTTGATACATATTTAGTAAACTTAAATCCAAATTCTTCCCACCACAGGAAATCTTCGCAACACCAGTGTCACCTGCAATGACATTCACGCTTGTTACTCTACAGCCAGTATTTCCTAGTTTAGTATTCTTTCTTGCTTCCATTTGAACGCCATCTACATTTAAAATAACAGAATCTTCAGGAGAAGAAATTTCATTTAGCTTAACTTTTAATGCTGCCCTACAATAAAATCCGGGAAAATAAAATAACCCGCTTGTTTCTCCAACTTTCAAGTCCATCGTTCTAACAACGTCGCCATCTTTAGTTAAAACTTCAACTGTTGCTTTATCATTTTGTATATCTACAAGTCTTAATAATCCTCTTCCTTGCCAAAAGCTCTGAAGGAATTTATCCTGTTGCCATTGATCTTCGTTCATTTGTTGTAAATAAAATTCACTACTTCCGACACCAAATGCTTTTTCAGCATCATAATACATCGTTGCAGTTAAATTGCCTTTTATCAGCTTAGCCATTGCGGATTCATTAGCTGTTTTTTTCAAAATAATAACTACATAACCGATATTATTTACAACAGGACTATTAAGTAGAGTAGTATAGCTTCTCAAAGCAGCTCTTGCTGGATAAAAACTAACTCCTGCGATTTCATTTGGATATTTTCCCTTAAAAGAAATAGACTTAATTGAAGAAACTTTTATCAAAGGATTTACCTGCGCAGATTGCAACTGACAGAACACAGGAACATTTTGGTCAGCAAGCAAATCACTTCTTACAACCGCCGGAGAACATCCTCCTGGAGGAATCATAACTAAAAAGTCAGTATTACCTTCGCATCTATCATTTTCGATATTATCAGCCAACTGAGGCCAATACATACCAATATCACTTGAAGAATATAAGCCTGAAAAAGTAGGATTAGTATACTGAAACCCAGAAGTCCCAGTAAAAGAAGAACTTGCAGCAGAATTGCTAAAGGGTGCAGCAGAAGCAAAACTAAAAAACAACAAAGTTACTGCAATTAATAAATAATTTTTAAGCATCATTGGAAAGTTAAATCTACTCTTGAAGTCTCCCATTGTAAATAATTACTTTGTAAATCTTCTATTTTTGTCGGAACCTTAAACATCGGAACAGAAATAACTAATTTTTGTGAATCCATAAGTTGATCCTCTGCAAAATACTCAAATGCCTTCCCACCACCAACCAAAGCCGAGTCAATTGTTTGTGCAGGAATATCTAAATCGAAACACTTGTTATCTGTAGCCCCGAACACCCCGCCAATACTACTCGAAGGAACATCTAAACACTTTCGATCTTTAACCCCTGGGAAACTTAAAGTAGTATTCTGATAAACAAATGCCGTAATATTATATTCTCCTTCTGTTAATTTTACCGTTTTGTCCTCTGGATAATTAAATACGGAAGTATAATCTTCCGAACTAAATAATATAGTAACTGGTGCAGTAGATTTTATTGAAACATTTATTTCACGAATCTTTTTCATTAAAATATCTGCCTTGTCTTCTCTATTTGTAGAAATTGTTTGAGAAGAGGAAGTATAATTTTCTGCGTATGCTTGGAGAACACCATTTACGCAAGAAGGAACATCTGCAATCAAAATAGATCCATCAGAAGAAATTTTAGTTTTACCAAGTTCACAAGATTCTCCTAAACATTCAAATCGCAAATTAGCCTCAACCGGATTCAATTTTAAGTCATAAGTGGAAATACTAATCTTTTTGTCAGCATCTGCACAAATCTCATCGCCCAAAGTCAACTCCTCTCCGCCTAAAACTGCTTCTCTAGACTGGCTATTCTTAATAATAGCAACCACACCAAATTGAAACAATTCGGCACCATCATAAAATTGAATTAACACCGGAAAATTAATATTATAAACAAAATGATATGGAACAAAACATAAACCAAACATTCCCAAGCCCTGTTGATTTCCTACCGGTTGAACTAATTTATCTCCAAACATTTGTATCTTAGTTGGCCAACTGCTAGAATAAACAAAATTTACATTTTCATCTACTTTCTGCCCAACATCGACGACGAAATAAGAATGTTTAGGGTCAGATAATTCATAATAATTACCAGACAATTTCAAAAAGGCAATATTTGTTTCTAGAGCTTGAGTAATATTATTTTTTATTAATTCTTCATTAAAATATTTTGGAGCGCAAGTAAATTCCACGCCAGTAACTGGAGCATATAATCGCATAGCATCTAAGCCATATTCTTCTAAGAAACCATCAGCCTTTTCCTTTTCATATACTGCAGATGCCAAATCATAAAACTTGCCTAGCTTGGATTTAACTTGTACTTTATGCTGAGTAACTGTAGCAGAGTCATTATCGAAAGTGATAAAAATAGGATTGTCTAGAGAGATATCTACCGAATTAGAATTTATAGCAACATCTACTTTTCCATCGTAAACATTGACAAATATTCCACCGTCATTCAATTCATTAAAATTACAAGAGTTTATTCCTTCATAAATAAACCGCGTTAAATCCTCAGTCATTTTTTCTTTTGTAGGTTTTTGCTCAACAAGAATATTATTCCCCGAAACGAACATCCAGTAAGGAACAGAGTTACCATAAAAATCTAACTGTGAAGAAGAGGGCATATATGCACTCCCAGGATAAAACTTTAGTTCTTCCAAATAAATATATCCGCCCTGTTGTCCTAGTAAACTGATACCTAACTTTACTCTATCTGAAATGCAAGCTAAATACGCATCCTCTCCTTGTTTTAGCTCTTTAGAACCTCCGGGAAGAGCAGGACCAGTCAAAAGAAAATAGCCTATAATAGCAGCTATAATAATTATACCGACGATAATAAATATAGTTACCTGGCCTTTTTTCCTAGCGAAAAAAGGATCCTTACTATACTCCTCTTTTTTTAAATTCCTCATTGGAGAATCAAGAAAAACTAGATATATAAATATATTTATAAAACAAAACAATCTTCAAATATCACAGTCTTGTGGTCCAACGGTACGACATTTCTTTGACGTGGAAAAAACCCAGGTTCAATTCCTGGCAGGACTATTTAATTTAAATGGGAAAATTAACTCTTTATATTTTTTTAAAGGATAATATTGTAAAACTTCTCGTAAATATAATGTCTTTCCTTCATTTATTCTAACTAAAAACCTAACAATATGCTTTAAATTTGAACTTCCGACTTCTTTAAAATATTTTTCTACATTCCCCCATTTGTTAGTCCCCGTCTCCCCACCAGTAAAATAACTAAAAACCCCATACTTGTACCCTAATTCCTTAACTTGCTCTAAAAGAACCTTATTGCTATTAAAAAATTGAACACAGAATTGACTTCCATTTCTGCCCCTTCTAGAAATACAACCATCAGTATCGACCAATCCTCGTAAGCAAGCTAAAGATAATTTTCTGCTTTTTAAAATTACTTCTGGAATTTTAGTATTATTTTTAATTTTATTCCCAAAATGAAGACTATATTTATTTTTCAGAAAAAAACATAGATTTTTAGAACGAATAATAAGTAAAAGAACATTAGGCCGATTTTTCTCAACAACAATTTTTGAGTCTAAGTTAAAAAGTTTCTTACCCAGATTAGAAATATACTCAAAATATTTTAAATCATATCTAGCATCTCCTGATATTTTAAGAGTATAAGTGTTTATAGTGCCATCCCCAAGATAGATCCCAATAAATTCTGCTAAAGACTCATCCATTTTAGGTAAACTAATTTTTTTAAGATTTTTTCCAGCACACCCGCTTTTTCTACCCTCTGCTCTCCAGTTAGTAATTTTATACTTATATTTTGTTTCCAAAATACCCATAGCCTTTTTACCTCCCTTAATCTGCCCCCAATTTGAAGGAATAATAGAAACATTCAAATCTTCAAAAGACCTTTTAGAAAGATCACATAACTTTTTAGTCAACGAGACAGGAAGCAATTGACTTTCAGAAAGATAATGTTTAACAGCACCTACCGAAACTCCTAATCGTTTACTCAACTGAAAAGTATTTAATTTATTTTTTTCCTTAACATCCAAAATAAATATTTTTTGTTCGCTAGATAAAAATTTTACTCTGTTTTCTAACATATATAAAATAGTTAGCAGAACTATAT
>JBAXEZ010000066.1:0-5613 GCA_037140195.1 archaeon | reverse complement strand
GTGCATAAAACATTAGAATCTTTAAATTTATTTTTTATAAAAATTCCAATTACACCATATCCGCATCCCAGATCTAAGGCTTTTCTATAATCTAAACTTGGATTTTTTCTTAAAGAATTTAAAAGTTCCTTTGTCCCTTCATCTACTTTAGCAAAGCTAAATAATTCTTGCGAAGTATCAAAAATTAATTTCTGTTTATCAAAATTAAAATTTATTCTTTTGTGAATTTGTGAGGATAGCATAAACTATCAAAAACTAATGAGATTAAAAGGATTTTGATTGCAGATAGATTTTTAAATAAACAATCATTGGTTGGGGAATGATAGAGTTTGCGGAATTCAAGAAGTTCTTTCTTTTTAATCTGATCGGGAGCCTTATTATTGCTGCTCTTGTTGCAGTTGTAACAGTTCTTGTAGGAGATTTTAACGAAATTACTGCAAGAGTTTTATTTACTTTATTCATGGTAGTAATCCATTCTCTGGTATGTTTAGCATTTATATGGGATGATGAAAAACAGAATACTTTTGATAAATTAACCTTCTTTATTAATGTCTTATTTGGTTTGATAGTAATTAGTTTCTTTACTTCAATATTGGGCATATGGAAAATAATACCGGGAGAGGTTGTCTGGCATCTTTATCAAACATATTTTGTAATTTGTTTTGCTTCTCTTCATGGAGACATCCTTTCAAAGGCTTTAAACAAGGAGAACTATTTAGACATAATTATTTATGTCAATTATATATTTATGCTTATCGTTGTTTTGATGCTACAACCAATAATCTATGTAGATAATGCAACAAGAGTATTGGGAGAGATGTTTTTTAGAATTTTAGGGGCCGTGGCAATCATTGATGGAACATTAAGTATACTTACTATTATTTTTCATAGATTATATATGAATAAACATCCAAAATTAGAAAGCCCCCTACAGCAAGAACC
Organism: archaeon; assembly: GCA_037140195.1. Classification (GTDB taxonomy): domain Archaea; phylum Nanobdellota; class Nanobdellia; order Pacearchaeales; family GW2011-AR1; genus CABMGO01. Next base: position 4,671 of record JBAXEZ010000066.1, on the reverse strand, counting down.
GTCTACTTCCGAAGAACAAAAAGCTAAAAAAGGATTAAGTGTTTGGGTATGGATATTAATTATTTATTTGCTTATACAAATTATCTTCCCCCCTTATTTTTTTCAGTGCAAGAAATTTGTTTAATTAACGGATTATTTTCTAAATTCTAGTATTAAAAGCTTCTCAAAAAATAAACTTTTTTTCGCTAAAATTTTTGGATGAAATTTATTTATTTTCTCCAAAGGCGTTAAAGAAGAAATTAATAGCAAGATCTTTCCATTATCCGTCAAATGTTTTTTTGCTTGTTCAATAAATTTTAGAGAAATTTCGTCTCCTTCCTTTCCGCCTGTTGTGATTAACTTAGAAGATTCTGGTTCTTTTTCCTCTTCTGGAAGGTATGGTGCATTAAAAGTAATTAAATCAAACTTCTGCTCTTTAGGAATTTTTGAAAATAAATTTGACTTAATTGTTTTAAAACCCAAAAGACGCGTGGCGGAAACAGCGGAAGGATTTATGTCTGCGCAAAGAATATTTTCTTTTGGAAAGGATTTCACTAAAGTTTTTGCCAAGATACCCGAAACGCAACCCATATCTATAAAAGTAGAAGGTTTATTTTTTTTAAGATAGTTTTTTAAAAATCCTGCAAAGAAAAAGGAATCATCTGAAGGTTCATAAACTTCCATTTTACAAAACTCCGAAGGAGTTGGTAAGGTAACGAACTCGCTGAGTTACCGCCAATTTTCTTGGTGACAGCGAGTGAAGCGAGTATTTTGCCACCATTATCCGAATAAATATAATCCTGCCCCTGCAAGAACACATAAAATTAATAGAATGACTATTGCAATTACAACAAGGTTATTTGCTTTTTGTTCTACTTTTGGCGTTTGATAATTAGTTAGGTCTTGAGGATTAAATTTGTTTTGAGAAACTACTGGCACTTGTGTTTGCTGAGCTGGCGGGGATGAATTTTGTGGATTTATCAGTAGATTTAGTTCTGAATCAATTTCTTGAGAAGTATATCCTGAATTAATAAGACTAAGCCTTACTTCTGCTACTGGCCAGCCCCTCTCCATTCCATTTCTTATTATTCCTGAAATTTCGCTCATATCTCTAGAATATCCCCGTCTTTCATTAAATGGCAATCCCTTCCCTCTTTATATCCCATTTCGATTGCTAAGTCTCTCATAGGTACAGTCTTGTCAAACGCACCATGTGAGGGAATAATATGTTTGGGTTGTAATAAATTAACAACATCTCTTAAATCTTCTTTGCCCCCATGCCCCGAAACATGGACATCTCTAAATATTCTTGCCTTTCTTTTTTTTAGTTTCATTTCCATATCTGCAAAAGAACGAATGTTAACTTCAGTTGGAATTACACTAGAAGAAAAAATAATATTATCATCTTTGTCAATTTTTAAAGGAAATTGGTTTCTAGACATTCTTTCTAAAATGCTACCTGGCTCTCCTTGGTGGCCCGTACAAACAACTAGATAATTCTCCCTTCTTTTTTCTACTCTCTCCAAAGTTTTTTCCACTTGCCTTCTATACTTAGACATCCTTACATCTCTTACGAAGGGAGCAACACCCGTCTCCTGCCCTGCTAAAGCATATTTATTTAAACTTCTTCCCAAAAATACAACCTCCCTATTTAACTTTCTTCCAAATTCAACAATACTTTTTAACCTTGCTATATGGGATGAAAATGTTGTAACAATCATGCCAGACTTTTTGTTATCTATAGTAAACATAACTTCTTCTAAAAGACTTCTTGCTATTTTTTCTGAAGGTGTTTTTCTATCAGATCCAGAATATAACGAATCAATAATCAATGCATAAACGCCTTGCTTTGCAATTTGCTTTAGTCTTTCATAATTTGGCTTAAACCCTACAACAGGATTATCGTCTAACTTAAAGTCATTTGCGTAAACTATTGCTCCCTTATCTGTATGTAATACAATAAAACTTGTTTGAGGAATTGAGTGAGTCATGTTTACGAACTCTACCAAATATCTTTTATTTTTTCCTTGTACATAGAAAGAAGTATTTGGCTGAACTGTTTTAACTATGTTTTTTAAATGGACTTCGTTATCCATCAGTAATGATCTTAATACTGCGGCACTAAAGGGCGTACAGTATATGGGCGCATTGTACCTATCAGAAATGAAAGGAACTGCACCAACATGATCTAAATGTGCGTGCCCGATAAATTGCGCACAAACTTTATGACGAACATTGTCAATTAGCAAATCGTCAGGAATAGCCTCTATGGAACGCAGTCTCGTTTCAGAATAGGAATATTCATCTTTATCTTTTTCCTGCATTTTAACTATTGCTGGAAGGAAGAAACCTTCATCAAAAATAAAAACATCCTCGTCTACTCCGACCGCAGTCATGTTTTTTCCAACTTCAGAATATCCGCCTATTGCATAAATCTTCATAAAAAATTTTGCACTTGTAAGTAAACCTTATAGTTGCTTCCTCTTTTTGTGTTTATGCAATCCTCGCTCAAGAGCGAAATTTTTTCCATGATAGATTATATATTCGTGAAGTTTTTAAAGGTTGGGAATATAATTATTTCATGAAAAAAAGAAGTGTGATACTAGCTAGTTTGTTTATTATCCTATTAGTTTTGCCAATTTTTGTTTGTGCAAGTAATGAAAAAATAAGTAATCTCGCAATAGAAAATGCGTTCAATGATGGAAAAGAAAATGTTAGTGTACTTATTTCTGCAGCGCCTCAGACAAATGGAAAATTTAAATCTAACTCTGTAATTAAAGATAAAAATTTCATTTCTAAAGACATTAATTACACCGAATATTTGGATTTAATGGCAGACAAAGATGTACAAATCGAATACAACTTTAAGATAAAAACATTACTGCAACAATCAACCCCGCTAATTAATGCTCCTACTAGTTGGACCTTGCAAACTTCTGGAATAAATTTAACAGGCAATTCACAGAGCGTATGTATCTTAGATACTGGGATAAATTATTCCCATTCAGATTTTGGTAGTTGTTCATCTGTAGGTTCCGGAGGAAGTTGTCGAATAATTGGAGGATATGATTTTGGAAATAATGATAATGACCCTCTAGACTATGATGGTCACGGAACACACGTTGCAGGAATTGCAGCAGCAAACGGCGGAATAAACGGAGTTGCACCAACTGCAAATATTGTAGCAGTAAAAGTTTTTAGCGATGCAGGATTCGGAAGTGAGCAGGATATTATAAATGGAATTAACTGGTGTGTAAATAATGCTTCTGAATTTAACATTACAACCATTAGTATGAGTCTAGGGTTAGTCGACGAATTTGATAACTCGATTCTTTATGATAATTATTGTGATGATGAAGGATTCAACTTACTTAGAAATGCAATTAATTCTGCAGTAGCCCAAAACATTTCAGTGGTTATTGCTTCAGGAAATGATGGATACGCTAATGCAATTGGAGTTCCAGCTTGTATGCAAAATGCAATACCAGTAAGTTCAACAAATAAAGCCGATACAAATATATCTGGATTTGCAAATACATGGAATAATTCTTTATTAAGAATACTTGCTGCACCCGGGGAAAATATTAATTCTACTAGATGGGATCCTACAGGAGATAATGCCTATTGTAGTGAATCGGGAAACTACATGGTTTGCTCCGGCACTTCTATGGCTACACCCCACGTAGCTGGTGCAATAACTATAATTAATCAATATCTTTTCTCAATTGACAGAAGAAAAACTCCTTTAGAAATAGAAGATTTACTAAATTCAACTGGCAAACAAATCTTTGACCCTAGTGCGGATAGATATTTTTCTAGAATAGATATTTACTCCGCACTTATGGAAATAGATGCGACAAATCCGGGCGTTACACTTTCTTCTCCGGTAAATAACTTAGTAGACTATAATAGTAATCAAACTTTTAGTTGCAATACTAGTGATTGGCAACTAAATAATATTACTCTTTATCTATGGAATTCTACAGGACTAAATTATACGGAAACTAAAAATGTTTCGGGAATAACAAACGTTACAAATTTTAGCCTAATTGACTTGACCTCTGGAAATTATGTCTGGAATTGTAAATCTTCCGATGTAAAAGGCAATACAGCTTTTGCAACAAATAATTTTTCCATAGTAATTGGAGGAGTTTCCATATCTTTAAACTATCCGTTGAATAATACCTACACTCGTCAAAAAGAAACAACTTTTAATTGTAGTGCAATAACTGGTCAAGATAGAACTATAAAAAATATGACTTTCTTTATTTATGAAAATGAAACTCTTGCTAATTATTCTAACGTGACTCTTAGCGGAAATCAGAATAGTTCTTTTTTTAATGTTACTTTTTTTAACGAGACTAAATATACTTGGGGATGCGAATCATACTCGAATGAGTCGGACTATATGGCAGAAAATTTTACTATTTATTATGATATAAGTTATCCTGCAATAAATACAATAAGCGAAGCAGTTACAACAAACCAAGTAACTATAACATTTAACACGAACGAATACACAAACTATTCAATATTATTAAATAGCATTTATTCAAACAGCAGTACTTTTTCTGAAAATCAAAATTTGGTTAGAACTGGACTAACCCCCTATACAACTTACCAATATAGCTTAACTTATTGTGACCGTGCCGGAAATTGTAATGTTTCTCTTAGAAGTTTTACAACCTCTCC
>JBAXEZ010000065.1:0-5738 GCA_037140195.1 archaeon | reverse complement strand
CGTCCTCGACGCCACGACGGGCCAGAACGGTCTGCGTCAAGCCCAGGAGTTGTGTCGGCGTTATGGGACGCTTTTTGTGGTGGATGAAGTGCAGACTGGAATGTACCGGACGGGATCTTTTTTGGCGGGCCAACACTATGGCGCTGAACCGGATATGGTGATATTGGCTAAAGCCATGAGCGGCGGGCTGATCCCCGTGGGGGCGGTCTTGATGACAAAAGATATCTGTGATTCTGTACGTGTATTGCTGATAAATTAATCTGTTAAAGATGTAGAACCTCTAAGGGTAAAATAAAAAAATATAAATTTTTTTTAGTGCAAATTTACTTCTTCTTTTTTTTAGAAGCTGCTTTCTTTACAACTACCTCTTTCTTTTTCTTAGAGAATAATGTGTAAACTGGGCATTTGCCTGTAATAGATGTAGCTAGAGCAATTACTGCAACAACTAACCACCAAACACTATAAATGTAGGCTAGGATTAATGCAATTATTCCAACAATTAATCTAATACTTTTGTCCGTTTTTCCAACGTTTTTTTCCATGTCAACCTCCTTCTTCTTTTTTAGTAATTTTTAGTATATAATCCTTTCTAAAGTTGAGCGAGGGCAACATTTAAAAATAGGGGGTTCTATAATCTTGCATGGTGATTGAGTTACTTTCTGTTAAGATGAAACTTGAGCATGGGAAAATGCTAAAGTTGTTAGATGATTTTGTGAAGGGAAAAAAAGATTCTTTTGATAAACTTAAAAATACCCAAAGTAGTCATGCAGAAGCTGAAGAGCAAGCTATTATGATTTTATATAAGGAAAAAAAGGATTTTAAGAAACAAGTCAATTTTAGATTCTGATCCTGCGAAAATCCAGGCGAAAAAGGCCTTGGAATTTGTCAACTGGAAGAGTATTGCATATTCAGATGTTATTTATTATACGGATCTTATAAAAAAATATAAAAATGATTCTTATTATCTTTATGACTCTATTAGTGCATTAAACAAGAAGATAAATGGGTATATTGAAAGAGGAGTTAATGTTTCCGCCTCTGAGAATTTGTTAAATTTGGCAAATAATAGTTTCTATAGTGGTCAAATTATAGAGAGTTTGAATTACACTGAACAGACAAAGGTTCAAATTGAAAAGGATTTAGAAAAAGTTTCAACTATGAATGTTTTGGCTAAAAATGCAAAGAATTTCTTTTATAGATATATCTACTGGATTATTTTTATTTTGGTTGCTGCTGCAATAATTGCTTATTTTTCTGCAGGCTATATTAAACTTCAGTTACTAAAGAAAAAGATCTCTAAGATGGAAACGGAAGAAAAGATTTTGGATAGTTTGATGAGAAAAACTCAAACAGAACGTTATAAAGAAAATAAAATTTCAGGATTAATTTATAATATAAGGATGAAGAAGTATCAGGAAAGGTTGAGTGAAATAAAGCAGGATTTACCTATTTTGAAGAAGCATTTGCGTTAATAATTCTGACAGAAGTGTTCTCTATTAAGTATAGGATCCTTTATATTGCTTGATTTTAGTATATAATTATGAGCAAAAATTTTTGGGGAAAGAAAAGGGCTAGGTTTTTAGCTACTAAGGACAAATTCTTAGCGAAGAATATCTCTCAAAAGGATAAAGATTTGAAAAAACAGTCTACTATTGTGATTCGAAAGGGTTGGAGATCTTTAGTAAAACGGCCCGAGAAGTTGTTAAAGTAGGAACTATTTTTTCATTACTCTGATTAATACTAGAATAGAAACAACTAGACTAATTAGATTTGCGATTGCAAGATTTATTAAACCTGTGTTAAATCCGTCGTAAACTAATATTAAAACGCCTAAAGCGTAAATGATAACAAAATATCGGTTAACCCTTTTAGTTTTGTCCATAGTTAGCAATTGAACTAACCATGCAATTATCACTAAAGATAGGCCAATTATTGAATAGGAAATCATTTTTTATTATATACCTCCCATACTGCCCAAAGGGCCGAAACTGATGCTACAAAGAAAGAAACATAAAGGAGATTTGTTGATACGCTCCAGTTTAATGCTCTTGCAAGGTCATAAACAACATAAATTGCGAATGTTATAAAGAAACAAAGTCCGTATCTTTTCTTTTTATTTAATAAGATCATTAAACCGAGAATTGCGATTATTGCTTCAATTAAAATCGAGATATAATGTAAAAATATCATCACCATATTTATGATTTATTCAAGAATAAGTAGTTTATAAATCTTTAGAAAAGTAGATTATTCGATTGGAGAAAAGTTTATAATCCATCTATGGGAGGTATTTTTATGGAAATTATTGAAATACAAGAGCTTGGAAGAGATTTTAGTAATGGTCAATTTATTGCGGATAGAATGTTTTCTACTCATAGTTATTTTCTAACTCAAAGAGTAATTGATCAAGTTCAAATGTTGCGTGTTTCTGGAAGCTGGAGTAAGCTCTTGGCTAATGCAGAAGTAGACTTGGAAAAATGGTCGGTTGGTGGAAAGAAACAAGCTTACACGGCAGATTCTTTGGCTTTGGCTAGGGTCTCTAGGGAAGTTGCTAATCAATATGAAAAAGAGAAGGCTTTAGAACTTATGAATTTGAATGCTGTTCATCAAACAATTTTGGCCCATTCGTTTTTTAAAAATGACGTTTTGCTGAATAAACTTATACAAGAAGGAAAAGCGGGAAGAAAGTTTGGTCTTGTAGAGATGGCAGACCGATTAGGTCCTATTTTACAACCTACGGGCTCTTCTGCGTATTACCACGTTAAGTATGTTCCTTATGGGGTTAGTACTCGGTCTCGTATGGGCGAGGCTTTCCAAGAGGGTGCTTCTCTTGTTTCGGCTGCTACTGCGGTGGAAAGTACTTCAAATCTTGTAAATATGTTTGGAGTGCATTATGCACTCGCTGAAACTTCTGCAGCTACTAAAGCGGATGTTCCCAAATCTGGAAGAAAGCCAGAAGTTCATATCTGCACTAAAATTGCATATCAGAAACCTATTGTTGAAAGTTTTCAAATAGATACTTTGTTTAGAACTGAGTTTGATGCGCAGGTAAGAGAGAGGATGTATCGTTCATTGGAGAGAATGTATACTTGTGATGGTAAATGAGTCTTCTTTAGATATTGCGGAAGTTGCAAGAAGTATTGAATTATATTTAATTGGTAAGGAAATTCATGAGCTTGGAAAAAAAGGTGTTTCGAAACTTGTTTTTACTCGAGAGCCCGTATTTAGGCAGAGAGAAGAAGTTAGTAATTTAGTTGTTGCAGCAGGTTCCTATGATCCTTTAAGTATTGCGCACGTTTCTCTTTTTCGTGATGGATTAAGAGCAGCTAAAGAATCTTTACATTCTACAGGATTAGATGAAACTTTAATTTTAACTTGCACTGCCCATTTCAATAAGGAAGTTAATCTTAGAAAAAATGCAGCGATTTATGACAGAGTTCATGCGCAGGAAGGTTTTGCTAGATGTGAAGGGAATGTTTCTCTTGCTTTTTTTAATAGGCCTTTGTTTGCCGATATGGTAGATCCCCTTAAAAGTGCTTACTCGAACGCAGAGATTTCTTTTATAGTGGGAACGGATGTGATGCAAAAAATTCTTGATCCTACTGGTTATGCTAGTATTGGGCTAGACTCTGCTAAAGTGCAGGAAGAACTTTTTACTAAAAGTAGGTTTGTTGTTAGTCAAAGAAAAATTAGTACTCCTACTGGCGATCGGCTTGTTACACTCAATGATTTGCAATCTATGTATCCTGAATGTTTACAATATTCTGACCGAATGATTCCTTTGGTTCTTAGTGAAATGCACGAAGGATTAGAAATTCCTATTGAAGACGTTAGTTCTACACTAATTAGAAAGAAAAGAAACGAAGACGGGAATATTAAAGATTTGGTTGCGGTGGGTATTAGCGAGTTTGTAGACAAAAGAAGTTTGTATTTGCAAGATTCAGATAAATATGCAGCGTTTGTTTGTGCTAGACAACGATTTGCGGATGCACATGTGGGTAAACCTATTGCTTGTTATATTAATGAATTAATGAATTATTTGGTAAAGTTAGATAATAGCTCTTCTTTGAGAGAAATGGAAGTAAGAGAATATGGTAACGGAAGAAAATAATTTATTTATATCTCCTATAAATTCTCATACTTTTTTTACAATCTGCACAGAAAAACTCCGGTTTAAGTCTTGAAATCAAATCATCGAGTCCGGTATCAAATCTATTTTCATTTCCGACTCTGATGTAGCCGTTTTTTGGGTCTGGTGTTTTAACATCTCCAACTTGATAAAGAACACAACTATTATTCGGGCAGTGAAGTCCTGTAGAAATTTCGTATCTGGTTTCTGCATTTACCCAAACTGCTTCTTGTAAATGATTTCCTCGAATAATGTCATGGCCGATTTCATGTAGGGATATAACTGCTAATCTTTTATGATAACTCTCTTGTGGGACTTCTAATTTAGTTCGGGGACTGCCGTCTTCTCCTTTTAATCTTGCGGTCGAAATTACTATGCTTGTTTTTTGAGCATCGTTTTGTACATACGCAAAGCAAAAATCATCTTCTTTGCTCTTATCACCGAAATAAATATCTTTCGGAGTTAAAACCATAACGACATCTTCTTTTTTACCTGCTTGAAAATGTTCTGAGATTTCTTCACAGGAATGCCAGAAGCCTTTGAATTTGCGTAGTGGTTTAAATAAAAAAGATAAATCTTGTGATTGTAATTGTGGTTCAATTTGAAGTGTTTCTTCAAGAACTTTTGCAATGTGCATTGCTTCTGAATGCAGGTCTTCATGCAATATTAACATTATTTATCAAAGTTAACCTAATATAAAAGCATTATTGTTATTAAACTTCCGCCCATGGAAATGGACAAAAGTTCCAGACGCTCAAACCTAATATGCGCAGTTTCCTGCATTTAATGGGGGGAATTGAATCTCAACTTCTTGCACAGAATGAAAGTGTTTGTTTACACGGAGAATTCTTGATTAGAACTCAATAAACGAAAAAAAAATAATTAAAATTGGATTTTTTTTAATTTGATTAGCTTACTTCTTCTTATGTTTTGCTATAGCGGTTATAGCGGCTCCAATAGCTGCTCCAATCCCTACTGCGATTGCAACTGCTTTCTCAGGATTGTGCTCTACAAATTTTTCAACCTCTTTTTCTGCCTTCAAAAGTTTTTTCTTTGCATCTGAAAGACTTACTTTGGCTTTTTTCTTTGCTAAAGCAACATCTTTATTAAAATTAGAATCTTTTTTCATTTTTACCTCCCTTGTGCGATACGATTGAGCGCCATATTCTTCATTATCAATGCTGTAATTATCAGAATAAACCCTATTATTAAGAAGCTCCAGCCTTGACTTAAAATAGAATATTCATTCATTAGAAAAACAAAGGATAGGCTCAGGAAAATTAATCCGATGATTAGTAAAACTGCAGAATAAATCCTCTGAATTACTTTTTCTTCTGAAGAAACTATGAAGTCATTCACTTTGCCAGAAAAACTTGCAATAAAATCGGGTATTCCCCAAAAATTAAAACTACCTTCTCTTTTTGTCACTTTTTCTTTTTGTATATTTACTATTTTATTTTTCCTTCCCATAACTGGAAAGAAGCGTTGCCTGTTATGGCAGATTGCATGGTCAACTGCACTTTTAAAGAAGACCATTTAAATTCAGAAATGAAGGCGGTTATTCAAGAGCTTAAAATGAATCGGGATAACTATAAACGGGGCCTTATTA
>JBAXEZ010000064.1:0-5759 GCA_037140195.1 archaeon | reverse complement strand
TCAACAAATAGAGTAAGTTCTTTTACTAATCCTAGTTTTGCTATTTCTGCTGGAAGTTTTGTACCATCCATTCCGATAACATTTGTTAAATTATGTTTTAACATATTCATAACATCTGCTCTTCCTTCAACTACTATTATCTCGTTTCCGGATAAATCACCTGCTGGTAATTTTTCGTCACCATAGGAAATTATTTTCATAGTTCTAGAAGATTCTCGTAATTCTTGTCCGATCTCTTGAGATTCTAGTTCGCCGCCTTTTATTCCTGAAAGAAGCTGTTTAGCTCTTTCCATGATATAATCTCTCTTGCTTCCTCTAACGTCTTCAATTTCTAAAATAGTAATCTTAGCGTTTGTTGGACCAATTTTTTCAATTGTTTCGAGAGCAGCTGCGACTATCGTTGTTTCTGCTTTGTCAAGTGCTGAAGGGATTGTTATTTCACCTTTAGTTTTTCCACCTTCCACAGTTAATTCAACGTCGATTCTACCGATTTTGCCTTCTTTTTGTAATTCTCTTAGCTCTAAGTCGCTACCGAGTAAACCCTCAGTTTGACCGAATAAAGCTCCAATTACATCTGGCTTTTCAAGTAGACCTTCAGATTCAAACGATGCTGAAATAGTGTACTTTATTGATACTGGACTTACTTTTGCCATTTTTTCCTCCGTGTATTTAGTTATACTAGAAAAGTGCTTCCGCGAATAGCGGGAATGAATATGATGTTTGGCTGAGCCAAAACGTAATATTGATTGTGAGTAGTTAATAATCCTCAACGGACACTTATCTAATGAAACTAGAGAGAAAAGAGGGTTTTTAAATATTAGTTTTTGAAAAATGCTATAAAAAAATTTATAAACCCTGAGAAAAATACCAAATCAACTAAAAGGTGTTAAAAAATGGATTTAGAAGAAAGAGGCCGAAACCCTGACGAGGATGAATTTAGCGAAAAAGACATCGAAGATGATGAACTCGAGTTAGAGTAACTTCGTCTATACTAATATGGCAGAAAAAAATTTTGAAGAAACTGATGAGGAAGAAGTAGTTGAGAAACCTACTAAAAAGAAAGTGGTTCCGGTTGTAGAGGACACCGAAGAGTTCGATGATGAAGATGAGCTTGGTGAAGATGACTTTGATGAAATTGAAGAAAATTAGTGTTCATTAAATTTATATAACTGTATTCTTTTGTAGTATTATGGTGATAAATAGGGTAGGTGGTGGAATTTTTCGTTCTTCTCTTAAAAAGAAGGGTTCTTCACATCTAGAAATAATTATTTCGTTTATTCTTTTTGTAAGTTTTACTTTATTTTTAGTTTTAACTTTAGAGCCAACTAAGCAAAATCTTTTAGAGGATTCAATTTTATTCGGGGTGAAGAATGCGTTTTTTGATAGTTCTACAACGAATGTAACTTCTGTGTTAGTAGATGCTAAAAATGCGTTAGGAGTTTGTGTAACCGACGTTCCTTGTTTTCCAAACGAGTTGAATCTGGGTATAAACAAAAACAATATATCTTCTGTACCGCCAAAGCCTTGTGCATATTATATTCTTACTTCAACAGAATTTTTAACTAATTCCGTTACTGTTAAATGTAGTGATGATCCGAATCGGAATAATTATTCTTTAGGTTATATAGAAAAGCAACAAGTTCTGTCTAACAATACTTTGGAGGGAATAAAGGTGCAATATTACGCGGATTACAATGCTTCCAAGTTTAGATTTGGCGTGCCCGCAGTAGTTGACTTTGCTGTTATTTCTCCTAATGGATTTGATACTTATTCTTTGGAGAGAACTATTCCTGATGATGCGGAAGTAGTTTCTGGTGTGTATAGAAAGAGAGTTCTTTACGGGAATGGTAGTATAATCAATCAGGACTTCATTGTGAAAGTTTGGTAAGCTTACTTTTCTTAGGAAGAAAAGTTTCCTTGGAAATCAAAAGAAAAATTATTGTCAATTTTTGCGAAAATTGTTTTATGTTTATCGCAAATTAAATTTTCGGTTCCGCCCAACAAGTTTGGCACCTGAACACAAAATTTAATTTGCTTTCAACCTACGGTTTGTTTGTAACGGCGGACTATAAACTTTTTCTTGATAACTTTTAAATACTCTTTCGTGTTTTAATAAAAATGATAAGATTTGGGCCTTCGGGTTTGGGCGGAAAGAGTGAAGCGATTACTATTCTAGAAAGTTATGCTAAACAAGGTTTGAAAGCTTGTGAGGTTGCATTTACTTACGGAGTTTATTTGGATAAAGAAAGTGCGGAAGAGATTGGAAAGAAAGCTAAGGAGTTGGATATTTATTTGAGTATTCATGCTCCTTATTATATTAACTTAAATTCTGAAGATAAGGCTAAAATTGAGGCAAGCAAAAAAAGGATTTTAGACTGCTGTGAAATCGGGCATTATCTTTCTGCAGATTCTAAACATAAAACTCCTATTGTTTTCCATGCAGGATTTTACTCTAAACTTGAACCTGCGGAAGCTTTTCAGAATATTAAAAAAGAAATTGTTGAGCTTATGGGGGAAATCGAAAAGAAAAAGTTTAATGTTATTCTGTGCCCAGAAGTTATGGGAAAAATAAATGTTTTTGGTTCTATTGAAGAAATTTCTAAACTAGTTGAAGAAACAGGTTGTGGTTTTTGCATAGATTTTGCGCATGTTCTTGCTCGTTATGACAAAAATAATTTTGAATTAATAGAATCTAACTTTGGAAAGGCAAAAGAATGGCATTGCCATTTTTCTGGAATTGTTTATGGGGATAAAGGTGAAAAAAATCATAAACATACTGAAAAAACTGAGTGGAGAAACTTATTTGTTTTTTTAAAGACTCAAAAGAAAGAAATAACTATCATTTCCGAGGCGCCAAATCCGGTAGGGGATGCAGTAGAAGGATCAGGTATATTCTCTAAACTCTAAACATTTTTAAACAAATAGTTACCTGGTTTTTTATGGGCAGCGATTTAAGTGACGTCTGTATGGAATTACTTAGTGAAGGAGTTTCGTATCATGAACTCGGTGAAATTGCTAAAAGAACAAATGTAAGTCTTTTTGGAAGTGTTCCTGGGACTTTTAGATATGATCTTTCTGCGTTTATTGAAGGGGCTGTGAAAACGGCAGCATGTGTGGGTGTGGGATTTTTTGTGGGGGGTTTTCTGGGAGGTGCATTTTATGAGATTATGAAGCCAGAGGTTTCAAAAACCGTGTGTGAACTGGTTGGTGCGGGGCTAGTTTCTAGTGCGTTGTTGTTCGAAGGTCTCGAGTATAATGCGGATGCCTCCTCTTTAGGTTCTCGAGTATATAACCAAGATTTAATGGGAAGAGTGTTGCGAGAAAAGTATCATTCTATTCTTGGTGAAGAAGATTTTGAAGAAGAAGTCGTAGAATCAAAATCTGATTAATCTTTCTAGGAGAGATTTTCGGGGAATTATTTTTTTAAGCCTGGTTTTTATATAACTATCAAGATAATAATTAGCAGCAATGTCACAGTACTCTTTTACAAAAGGTAACCCTATTGTCAAAAGATCATATTTCTGATGAACTGCAAAGATTCCTCCGAGTTCTGCGATTACTTCTTCTCTAACTTCGGTATCCCTAATCTTTCTTTCTAATTTTGGTAGATTTATCTCTACGCCTTTTTTGTTAAGTACAGAAATCAGAAATGCAGTCATTCCGGCATTATTACCTAAAAGATAATCAATTCTTCTTAGTGCGTGTGTTTCTTCGTGCCCTTGCGTTTTTATTTCATTTTCAGGGTATTTTCTATGTCTATAATATATATGGATATGTTGTTCTTTGTGAACGGCAGGGGTGCCAAGCATATTTCCGGTTACATCTAATTGTTCTTTTCCTGACAGGTCTAATTCTCCCATATACTTCCAGTTTAAAAAAGCGGCTCTTCCTTCCAAGCTATCTACAAAACCATCATCATGATAGTTAATTATATTTGGAACTTCCAAATCCAAGTCGAGTGCGGAAAAGTGTATTGTTTTCATTTTTACTCAGTAATCAATAGAGGGTTTTTTATTTTAAATGGTTTGGGAAATGCAATTTCATTGCATCCGACTACCCAATTTTTCTCTAAACAATAATCGAGTTCGAATCTTATTTCGGCATCATTTTTTGGAAAATTAGGATACATTTTGTAAGGATTTTGCTTTCTAAAAAATTTCTGAAAATCTACCTTAAATTCTTCGGAAGTAGGATATCTTTCAAGTAGTTTTTCTAGTGTTGGAAATACAAATTGTTCGTATCCTTTAAGCCAATGTGCACTTCTAAGAAATTCAAATGTATCACAGGGAAGTGCATAAACTTCTTTTGTATCTGTTTCAAAATCAAGTCTGGGTCGATGACTAGAGCAATAGAAAAGAGGATAGCCATCGCACAAATATGAGCAAAAAATAATAGGAGTATTCGCAAATTTTTGAATTTGAGTTCCTAGGGCTTTATCGTCTTCTCCAAGCGTTTCTGTTTCTATTATTTTAGGAACATCTCTTTTAAGAGAAACGGCGTGTGTAAAAGTTCGCGGCATTTTAATAAATTTCTGGATGATAATTTAATTCATGAACTACTTCATCGATTTCTACTGCAAATGGCATTTGTTCCAGTGGAGAAAGTTTTCTGTCTAATATTTCTTTTTCTAATCCGGGGATAAGATAGGCGGGGATTGTACCTACATTTATTGATTTGTCTGAAGGTATTTCTGTAGTAGCTTCTCTTTCATAATGAACTACTCTATCTCCCTTTCTGTTTATTGATAATGCAAATACTTCTGATTGGTTTTCTTGGAATGTTAAGAAGTATCTTTTTTCGAAGAAGAATGATCTATGGGGATTTATACCTTGAGATGCAAATATTTGCCCGATTGTTTCGTAGAATTCTCTAGCTGTTCTTTGGGTTTGAATACCTTCTAGTGCTGAAAGTTTCTGTTTGAATATTTCTTCAAGTGGATTCTTTCCAGGTTTTTCTATTTCTATATCTTTTGTCATCTTATTAATAGTTTATGTCATGAAATTTATCTTCTAATATTGCAAACATGGGCATGAGTTCATCTGGAGAATTTCTTCCCAAACAGATATCTCTTCTAAGTCCCGGAATATATTTTGCTTGAGAAAGACCGACTCCTCTAATCGCTACTTTTCCTTCTCTAAAAAGTACATATGTTGCCGAAACAGATTTACGTGAGGGATAAGATACTACAAAAGATTCCAAAGTAGAATAACCCTGCTTAAAGGTCAAAGAATATCTTACTGGAAGAAATAATCCTCTCTGGGGTGCAATACCTACTTTAGACATTGTTTCATAAATAGCCTTGTAAAATTCTTTTGCAGTTCTTGAACTAGGGCAATTATCTAACTGTACAAGTTTATCCTGCACCACTCCAGCCATAGTATTTGGAAAGTTTCTTACAAATCTTTTGTGATACATTCTAGGTAATTTCATCTTATTTCTTCCTTCGGTTTCTTTTGTGTTTTGTTAGGTATACTCTTGGCAGCTCTTTCTTCTTTCTTAAATTCTGTTTCGAACATTCTCTTTCTTTTTTCGTCAATGAATTCTAAAATTGCTTTAGCTTTTACCGGTTCATCTCTTACTGTGTTAAGAACGTACATAATCTTTCTAATAATATCGTCATAAGTTTCTCGTTTATGCTCTCGAAGCTTTTCAAGTCTTTCTTTAGTTTCTTTCTCGAGTTTTAGAGTTGTAATATTGTCTTTCTTTCTCATTTTTCGTCCCTCATAATTAATACCATAAGGTATACAGTAGTATACTAT
>JBAXEZ010000063.1:0-5866 GCA_037140195.1 archaeon | reverse complement strand
GTATAAAATCTCATAGATGTTGTCAATTTTCTCCGTCGCTGATGTGGTGCGAGAACCAATGTTTGCACTGCTGGAGACCAATTGAGTTAAATTTGGGCGATAAAATGGATAAAATTGATGATCCTATTGAAATTTTAAATAAAGTTGTTGAAGCAAGGAAGAAGTTGCTTACTGGATTTGGTGGACTCGATAAAGTTTCTAAGAAAAGATGGAAAGAAGCAGAAGAACCAACACTTTACAGCTTTTCTTTGTCTGGCGAGCCAACTCTTTATCCGCGACTAGATGAAATGACTCGCGAAATCCGACGGAGAAAAGCAATTTCTTTTATTGTGACAAATGGACAGAACCCTGAAATGATTTTGAAGTTGGCACAAAATAAAGCTCTCCCGACACAATTAACTCTTTCAACTAATGCTCCAAACAAAGAACTGTTTGATAAGTGGCATAGTTCATGTAAGAAAGATGCCTGGGAAAGGTTTAATCGCACTCTAGAGATAGTTAAAACATTGAAGGGAAAATGCAGAAGATGTATTCGATTGACTTTAGTTAGAAAGGGATTAAGAGGAAATCCTTCCCTAAATGATGTAACAAACATGACTGATGAACTAATTCCGCAATATGCTCAGATGATTATCACTTCTCAGCCAGATTTTGTACATGTTAAAGGTTTTACTTCAATAGGATATGCAAGAAAGCGAATGGGACATGATAAAATGCCATGGTTTTATGAAATTAAAGATTATGCAAAGAAACTTTTGGCTGAATTAAAAGAAAAAGATGATAAAAATTGGAAAATATTAACAGATGATGAAAGAAGTTGTGTAGTTGTTATTGGAAAGAATAAAAAAGATATGAAAATTAAAAACGTTTAAGGTGATTCTTAAGAATGATATGCGTTTAGGTACTCCATAGAACTTACTAGTTCAATGTGTAAAGGATTTCCGTATTCTGGTTTAAATCTTCGAAAATATCTCTCGATTATTTCACGAGTAAGAACTCTTCCCAAGATAGGGTTTAACATAGGGGCATCGCCCATAGGAGCGTGATCTAAGATCCGATAATCTTTTTTAGATTCTAATTTCGATGCAAATTTCAATAAATCAATAGTTTCTTGAGAGGGAGATTCATAAACATATTCCCAGTCTTCTAAAGAATCTGTTGCCCAATGATCACCATCACCAACTTCGAACTTTAATCCGCGAGCCATTTAGATCCTTGAGTTAATTTTAATCAAATGGAAACCAAACTGCGTCTTTATTGGGCCCACAATATCGCCTACTTTATTTTTATCATTGAAACAAACTTCCTCGAACTCCTTAACCATCATTCCTTTTCCGAATACGCCCAAACTCCCGCCATTCTTTTTAGAAGGACAGAAAGAGAACTTCTTGGCTGCATCTTCGAAGGAAATCTCTTTGGCTACGATTTTATGAAGAATATCTAAAGCTTCGCTTTCTGTTTTTACTAATATGTGAGATGCACTTACTTGAATCATTTTATTTTTGAGTTTGTAGTAATTTTAGTTGAGTTTCAATTTGTGAAGGAGTTGCTCGTTGGTCAAAATAATTTTCTCTTATGCAAGTATAAGCTATAAATCCTATTCCCGCAATATATGCAGCTAGCATTGCTTTAATTGCTGGTTTAGGTATATAATTCTCGTCCATCCAGCCCATTTTATAAGAATACAATTCCGTCTTTAGTTAGAGCAGTAAAACGAACGCCTACCGGAATAGCTAAAAGTGCAGAAAGTAAAGCCATATGTTCTTTTCCTGTGCCAGAGGCAATTGATAGTGCAACTTCGGAAGAAAAGTCGGAGTCTAGTTTTGGTTTTAATTTTGTAACTAACTCTTGTTTTAATGCGACAAGCGGTTTTTCTAAATCAACTTCTACAAAATCAAATTGAGTTCCCTCAACATTAAAGTTTTGCGCATAATTAGCTCCAATAACAATTACCTTTTCCCACTCTCCACGTTTAATTAGGCCAGAAACTTGGCCCCATGTGCCTTCACCCTTGGATAATAATGCAACTAATTGTACCATATTTACTGAATTCTTTTTACCTTTTTAAGTATTTATATCCCGAGAGATATAAATACATGGAAACCCCTACTTGTCTCCGTTTGAAGTATTCGCGATAAAACAAGAAGTCAGAAGTATATATCAAAAAGTATACAAGATTAAAAAGAGAAAGAAATGATTATCTTTATGGGTTTGACTAATAAATTAAAAATTGCAGGATGGACTGCAGCATATTGGCTGAATAGATTTGAGGGGGCTTTCTGTGAGGAGGGTATGGGGGAATGTTCAACTAAAGTAAGAGAAGAGTATAGAAAATCAGTTATGCCCCAAATAGAAATGGCTTCAAGTAAAATTACAAAACGAATCGGAGAATTATACTTTCTAGAGGGGGATACTGAAAGAGCAGAAGTTTATTTTGAAAGATCTGATTTTTATAGATGCGTTTCAGAAGGTAAACCAGTGAGAAATCCTACAAGTGTGCCAATACCTTATTTGGTAGTAGATGGCGATAGGTTCATACGGCCAGATGGCCAGAAATATAATTTTGGAACTGAAAGTACGGGGCCACAGTAACCTTTTTAAACCCCCAAAACGAAAGATAATTACTAAGACCTTAGACCAACGCGTCCAGATGGAGTTTTAGCCGACGATAAGAAGGCAAAATTTGGTAGGATACAGTCTTTAAAAATTCAAAATGGTAAAAGCAGACATTGTTAGTGTGGAGAAAGTAGACAGTGGTAAACCTAATCTTTCATTAGATGCAGCAATCAAACAATTAAGAACTGGCGAGAAAAGAAAGTTTGTTCAATCTTTGGATTTAATAGTTAATTTACAAAAAATTGATCCTAGAAAAGAATCAATTAATACTGTTGTTAAACTACCTCATCCGCCAATAAAAAAGCTAGGTGCGTTCTTAACAAAGAAGTCCCCTATTATTGACACAATTGTTAAAGAAGAATTTGAATTATACAAAGATAATAAGTCTATGAAGAGACTCGCTAAAAAATACGATGCTTTTATTGCTTCTGCTCCATTAATGGCTGCTGTTGCTACAAAATTTGGTAGATTTTTAGGTCCTTTGGGAAAAATGCCAACACCCCAAGCAGGTTTGGTTATGCAAGAAACTGAAGCTAATATAAAAGAAGCTGTTGAAAAAATGTCCAAGGCTTCCAAATTAAGAATCAAAGAAAAGAGTATCAAACTTTCTATCGGAAAAGAAGATATGACTGATACGCAATTAAAAGAAAATGTAGTAGAAGTTTTAAAACAGATTACTGAATTGCTTCCAAACAGAAAAGATAACATTAAAGACGTTTCAATTAAATTCACAATGTCTAAGCCAATAACATTAGACAAATAGATAAAATGGTCGACCACAAAACACACGTTTCTGACGCTAAGAAAACAACAGTAAAACAATTAGTAGAACTAATGAAGTATAGTACTGTGATGGTTGTTTCTATCAAAGGATTACCTTCAAGACAATTTCAAGATATTAAGAAGAAATTAAGAGTTAATGCTAAAATAAAAGTTGCTAAATCTAATTTGGTTAAATTGGCAATGGAAAAGGCAGGCATACCTGCATTGAAAGATTTGGAAAAATATGTAGATGCTGATTGTGCACTTTTATTCTCAAATGAAGACGCATTTATTATTGCTGGAACATTAAACGAAAGTAAATCCGCAACAAAAGCAAAGGCAGGACAAATACCTGAAGAAGATATTTATGCTGAAGCTGGTGGAACTGATTTGATACCAGGCCCAGATATTTCTGCTTTATCCGCAGTAGGGTTAAAAGTTAAAGTTGAAGGCGGAAAATTAGCAATCCAAGCAAGAGCACTTTTGTGTAAAAAAGGCGAACCAATCTCCTCTGAAAGAGCGGCTGTTTTGGCAAAGCTTAACATTATTCCATTCAAAATTGGTATTGAACCCGTTGCAGCTTATATGAATGGAAAAGTTTATTCTGGAATCAAAGTGAACAAAGAAGAAACATTAGGAACATTGAAGAAAATGTACGCAAAGGCAATTGCTTTCGCAGTTTCATTACCATTCGTTACAAAGGAATCATTACCTTTCATATTAGGAAAGGCAGCTTCACACGAAGCAGCATTAAAATCTCTAATTAAAACTGGAGATAATCAATAAAAATGGAATACATATACGCGGCACTTTTGTTGCACAAACTAGGTCAAGCAGTAGATGAAGCTAACTTGAAGAAAGTTATCTCCGCAACTGGCGCATCTGTTGATGAATCCAAGGTTAAAGTCCTTGTAGCTTCATTGAACGGTGTGAATATTGACGAGCAGTTAGCTAATGCGGCTATCGCATCTGCATCTGCATCTAGTGCACCAGCAGCAGAAGCACCTAAGGAAGAGAAGAAAGAAGAGCCAAAGGCTGAGGCAGCTGAAGGCTTAGCTTCATTGTTCGGTTAAATAGTTATATTTAATTCTGGATAGTGAAACTAAGTTTAGTTCGGACTATTCAGAAGAGTTTAATCTAAGAATGTGGCTAAGTTAGTTACACTTGGATTTTTGACTATGTTGGCAGAAAATGATGCTGAGCATAGTTCTACTTTTTTGGAAGATTTTTTGCTAATACCGTTGTGCTTGTTCTAAAGAAATTTATTTTTTAAGATACTGTTTTTGTCCGATAAGTAAGATTATTTAAATTCTTCCAAGAACTAATTCCAGACTTTTCTAGCAAGAAGAGTGCCTGCGATTGCACCGATTAAATTACAGACTAAATCTAGTGCGTTGTTGTAATATCCTCCGACTGCAGCGCCCGCATTTGCAAATACGACCATTCCGAATTCTATTATCTCGTTTAATCCGCCGACCGCAAATGCAACTAGAATTGAAATGTAAATTAGAGCAGTTTTGTTTGGGATGTATTTTTTAACTATAAAATAAGATAAAATAGCAATCGCGAAATAACAGTAAATATGGATAACTTGATCGAATTTTAGTATAGAGAAAGGTTCTCCTATTAAAGGAATTAAAATTGTGTCATAAAGTCTTGTACCGTTAATTTTTAACAAACCGCCAGCCATATGAAGCATAGACCAAATTGAAAAAAACCAAATCGCGGGAAGAGGAAAATTGTATTTCTTGTCCAATTTTACGACGACTAAAAATAATGCAACAAGAACAATCCAATAGCCGATAAATTCAAAGTTCTTAGCCAAAAGTGCTTTAACCAAAAAACCAATAAGAACTAGAAGTGTTATTGCTACCGTATATTTCAACCCTTTTTTCATGAGACTAAATGGATGTGCCCGTTTTTAAATCCTATCATCAAACATATAAATCTTTAAAAAGGAAAATTTTTGTCTATTATTATGGGAAAAACACTTGGAATTATATGTAAGGAATTTGATTTTGGAGAACTTCTAAAAGATAGATTCGGAGACAGAACAACTTTTGAAAATATAGTTGTTGCAAATCCGGGAGACGCAAATTTTTCTTATGACTGCACACACTATTTAGTGCATTTGGGAGAAAGAGATTTAGACTTGACTCCCCTAGTTCAAAGGAATCCTAATGCAAAAATGATTGTGTTCTCGACTAAAACAGCTACAAGAGAGGCTTGCGGATCTCATGCCACAGTCTATGATTCTGCAATGAGTGCTTGGAGAGCTTGTGAGAGAGAAGCTCCAAAAGAAGGAATTAATTACAAAAACGAAGTTTATGGTGAAGAGTAAATACTAATTTTAAAAATTTTTAAAAAATAACACCAGTCAGAAGCGTCCTTCTGGCTAGGTTTAAAAATAAATTATTTACCTGCTGCTTCGTAGCTATCGTTGAAATGGCCTCGAGCATAGTGGGTCTGAGCTGGAGTAGGTACAAAC
>JBAXEZ010000062.1:0-5977 GCA_037140195.1 archaeon | reverse complement strand
AATTTAATTGCCCCGATAGAAATAATTCTAGCTAGCTTTCTCGGTGGCCATTCAAGATAGATTCTATTCTGTCTACACAAATTAGTTACATTAATTCCGCATCCCTCCGGGCTTCTTTCAATAGAATACGCTCTATGCTCTTTTAAGAAATCTTCAATTTCTGCCTCATGCAATTTTCTTGCCGTTGCCTGCCAATAACGCGGATTGTAAACTGCCTTTTCAGTCCAGTCTAAATGGGCCTTTCTGATTCTTTGTGCATGTTCAGTTAAATCAAAATCAGTGGCTATTAAATAAAGAGAATTAGTCAAATCATAATCTTCACTAAATAACTTTCTAGGTGGGCATTCGGGCTTCTTTCCATAATTTGGGCAACCCTGCCTAAAAGAATTGCTCTTTACTAGACATAAACATTGATAACTCTCCGAAATTTCTAAATCCGATTCATTTATCTCTACTATCATCTAAATCCTATCACAGAACTATTTTTTTCTCATTGTTCTAAATGCCTTGCCCTTGCATTTTCTGCAAGATACTTTTCCAGAAAGAACTTTCAAAGGTTCAATTCTCATTTTCTGGCTGCATTTTTTACAAATAAAGATATTCTTAAAAAGTCTATTTTGTGCTGCTGGTAATTTTGTTGCCATTATGTTATTATCCTCTTAATTAACTTAACTCCTTCCATATCCCAATATTCTATGCTCATTCCATCCTTAATTTGTCCTGCAAATTCTTCTGGAATAGGTAATTCAAAATTTTCAAAACTAACAGAGTCCATTACACTAACTCCGGTAGGGGTAACTGCCAAAACCTGTGCATTTCTTTTATCAATCATAGGAACTTCAAATCTATCTGATCCCGGGCATACAATACATTTTTTCTTTCCACTAATAACTGCAATAGCTTCGAATCTACACTTGTGCGCCCCATGTTTTCCAGTCTTGGAAGTTTCTATACTTCTAACAACACATGTTTCTCCATCTACTAACATATATCCGCCAACTCTCAGTTCTGTTGCGTCAACTATTTTCAATACCATAGAAACTTGAAAAAAAGTTAATTTATAAATCTTTGTTTAAGCTATTTTTTTACAAATCGTCCACAAAAATAGTTTTTTGATGAACCTTTAAGTTTTACAAACAAAACTTATCAGAAATATTTAAAAATAGTCATCCTATGTTGTTTTAATGGTAGCTGTACAAAAAAATGATTTCGTAGAAATAGAATTCGTTGGGAAGATAAAAGATACTAATGAGGTGTTTGATACAAATTCAAAAGCAGAAATAGAGAAAAGAAAATTAAACTTTGTGGCTAAACCCTATGTAATTTGCATTGGGAAAAGTATGTCTATAAAAGGTTTAGATCAAGATGCTGAGGGAAAAGAGATAGGAAAGGAATATTCTGTAGAAATTAAACCGGAAGATGCCTTTGGAAAAAGAAACCCTCAGATGATGCGAATGATTCCTCTCAAAGTTTTTATTAACCAAAAAATCATGCCTGAAAAAGGAATGCAACTATCACTCGATGGCGCAATTGCAAAAGTAATTTCTATTTCGGGCGGAAGAGTTTTAGTTGATTTTAATAATCCTCTTGCTGGGAAGGTTGTTTCATATGATTACAAAATTATCCGAAAATTAGAAGATGACAAAGAAAAGGTTAATGCTTTGCAGGATTTTTTCTTCAGACAAAGATTTGCTTTTGAGATAAAAGATAAGGAAGTTTATTTTCAAGTTGAAGAGAAGTTAAAAAAATTTATTGAGCTAATGGTCAAACCATTTGAAGATATTCTAGGAATGAAAATAAAAACTACTCTAAATAACATCTCGCCAGCATAAACAGATCTAAAAGAAGATAGCAAATCACAGTAATTCTTATAAATAATCTTTTTTTTAGATTAATATGAAATTACCTACACAAAATAAAGATCGTCAAACAGACTGGCATGGAAATTGTCGTATGCAGGGAGCTAAAGATGCTTGTGAGAGAATTGGTTATTTTCCTCCAATAAAACACTTTTTGCCATATACTCGTGGATATTTAGCAATAAAGGCTGCACCTTTATCGGACTTTATCTATGGTTTTGTATGCCTTGTCTCTCATCGCGGAGACGAGATTTCTGAACATATATTCCGTCAGCCCTACCAACAAAAAGAGAAAGCTTCCGATTTGGAGCTTAAACATTAGTTTCTGGAGAGTTATATACACTCGTCAACATATAATTTTATAAATACTTGATATATCAGGATAACATGGGAATAATTGGTGATGAGAATTTTAATTCTAAGAATGAAATAGATAAGGAGTTAGAAGATATCATAAAGAAGCAAGCTGCAAGAATTAGAGTTATTGGTGTAGGTGGTGCAGGAAATAACACTATTTCTAGAATGCGTGAAGTAGGAATCAAGGGCGGAGAAATTATTGCAATAAACACCGATGCACAAGATCTATTATATACTAACGCAGACCGGAAGATATTGATTGGTCGAGAAATCTCTAAGGGTCTGGGTGCAGGTTCAAATCCTCGAATAGGTGCAGAAGCTGCGAAAGAGCAGGGCTCAGAAATTAAGAAAGCTTTAGAAAATTGTGACATGGTTTTTATTACCTGTGGCCTTGGTGGCGGAACAGGTACTGGTGCGGCTCCGGTGGTAGCAGAGATTGCAAAAAAGCAAGGAGCATTAACTATAGGGGTAGTAACTCTTCCATTCACAGTAGAAGGAAAAAAAAGAATTGAGAATGCAATGGACGGTCTCGAAAGAATGGAGTCTATTGTAGATACTTTAATTGTAATCCCTAATGATAAATTATTAGAGTTAGCTCCTGACTTGCCTCTACCAACCGCGTTTAAAGTAGCTGATGAAATTTTAACAAACGCCGTAAAAGGAATTACAGAGTTAGTA
Organism: archaeon; assembly: GCA_037140195.1. Taxonomy (GTDB): domain Archaea; phylum Nanobdellota; class Nanobdellia; order Pacearchaeales; family GW2011-AR1; genus CABMGO01. The sequence goes on along the minus strand of JBAXEZ010000062.1, from coordinate 3,083 downwards.
ACTCGTTCTGGTTTAGTTAATTTAGATTTTGCAGATATTAGAGCTGTAATGTCTGGCGGCGGGGTTTCATTAATAGGTATGGGTGAGTCAGATTCCTCAAATAGGGCAGAAGAAGCAGTAGAGCGAGCGTTAAATAATCCTTTATTAGACGTAGACATTGCAAATGCAACTGGCGCACTAGTCAATGTACTCGGGGGAAATGATTTGACTCTAGAAGAGTATAAAACCGTAGTGGGGGCAATTGGGGAAAAGCTCTCTCCAGATGCGAGAATAATTTCCGGTGCACAAATTTCCAAAGACTTAGAGGGTTCAATAAAAGTCATGTTAATTATTACGGGTGTTAAATCTCCCCAAATTTCTGGAGAAAGAAAACCTCTAGATCAACAAAAAAAAGAATCTATTGAAAAAGAACTAGACATTGAATTCATCAATGACAATGCTTCCGAAGAAGAAGATGAAGAATGATTTGTAAATAGTATAATTTAAAAACCTCCAAGGATATTTAATCACATGGAAGAAGTAAGTAAAACAAAAAAATTTTCTAGGTATCTGAGCTCTCAATTTCAACAATATAAACGTGTTTGGAGATTATTAAAAAGACCGACGATGCAAGAATTTAAAATGATTGCAAAAGTTTCTGCATTGGGCCTATTAATTATCGGTGCCGCAGGATTCTTGGTGTCTCTAATTATGAAAGTTGGTCTTGGCCCGCTATTTAAGTGAGATAGGAAACTTTAAAAAGCATCTAAATTACTTATTATTATCTACTTCTTATTTTTTAAGACGTAGCGTCGCTAAACAGTTTAGCACAATAAAACTCAAACAAATACAAAATGAATTTCGACACAGAAGAATTTGATTATTTAGATGATGAAAAAAACAAGACAGAGGTAGTAGAGTCTCTACCAAAAATAACTGTCAAGGTAAAACCTATTGTTGAAGAAGTAAAAGAAGAAGTTTCTGACAAACCTAAATTTGAAACAGATTCATTAATTTTTATTGTCAAAGTTACAACAAATAAAGAAGCAAAGGCTATAGAATTAATTTCTGATAAAGTAAAAAAGAAAGGAGTTAATATTTACTCGGTTGTTAAACCACATGGGTTACGAGGATATATTATTTTAGAATCTCCGGACAAGGAAAATGCAGAAGAAGCAGTTTTTAATTTACCTTACGTTAAGGGAATTATTTCTAAACAGATATCTTATGAAGAAATTAAGAAAATGATTGAACCAAGAGCATCAGACGTCAAAATCGAGAAGAATGATATTGTTGAAATTATCTCAGAATCTTTCAAGAATGAAAAAGCAAAAGTATTGAGAGTAGACAAAACAAAAGGAGAAGCGGTAGTTTCTTTGCTTGCAGCAATAGTTCCGATTCCAGTTACAGTAAGATTAGATAATTTGAGAGTTATAAGAAGGGAGGATGAAGAAAAACAAAACAGTTAGTTTTAAAAACGACTGGTTCGAAAACAAAACATGGTAACAATAAAATTATTAATTGAGGGCGGCGCAATGAAACCCGGTCCAGCAATTGCTCAGCAAATTGGTCCTATGGGTATCAATATGGGTAAAGTTATTTCTGATGTAAATGCAGCAACAGCTTCATTCAAGGGAATGCAAGTTCCAGTTAATTTAGATGTTGACGCTAAGAAAAAAACATTTACGGTTACAGTTTTATCACCTTCAGTTTCTGCTCTATTGAAAAAAGAACTTGGTATTGAGTTAGGTTCTGGCGAAAGAAGAAAAGTTCAAGTAGGTAACTTAGCAATCGAGCAACTTATTTCAGTAACAAAACAAAAACAATCGGGAATGTTAGCTAATGATTTCCTGAGTGCATTAAAATCCGTAATTGGTAGCGCAATGGCCATGGGTGTTTTAATTGAGTCTAAAGATCCTAAAGAAGTTATACAAGAAATTGCCGACGGTAAATATGCTAAAGAAATCAAATCACAATCAACCGAAGTTTCCCCAAGCAAGGCTAAAGAACTGAAAGCGTTTTTCGCTGAAGTTCAAGGCAAGCAGAAGGAAGCTAAGAAGAAGGAAGAAGAAGCAAAGGCAGCTGAAGAAGCAACAAAGGCAGCAGCTGCAACGGCTAAGCCTGGAGAAGCAGCACCTGCAGCAGCAGGAGCGGCAGCAACACCAGCAGCAAAACCTGCGGCTAAACCCGCAGCAAAAAAATAAATAGTTAATGTTTATAAAACAACATTTCATTAAAATCGCTGAGGGGGTTATGGGGTAATGGTAGCCTACAAGGTTTGGGACTTTGTGACCTCGGTCCGATTCCGAGTAGCCCCAGTTCATATTAAAGAAAAATCAAAAACAAAATGGGAGTAAAAACAAAAAAAATAGGATCAGCAGGCCGTTTCGGCGCTGGTTATGGAAAGCCAAAAGAAAGGCTTGTAGCAGTAGAGAAAAAACAAAGAATCAAACAAATTTGTCCTTTCTGTAGCGGTAGAGCTAAAAGAGAAGAAAAAGGTGTATGGAAATGTTCACGTTGTGACAAAAAATTTGCTGGAGGAACATATTACCTACAAGCTTAAATTTAAATAAGCTTGATAATAACTATTTACATGGCAATCTATAAATGTTTCAAATGCGAAAAAGAGATCAAATCTTCTGATTTAGAAAAAAGATTCTCCTGTCCATACTGTGGCTCCAGAATATTCTATAAACCTAGAACAAAAATAAAAACAGTTAAAGCTGAATAAAATGGTTTCTGATTCTCATCATCAATGTGAAGATTGCGATGGCAATTGTGACTGTCATGATGAAGAAAATCTTTCTCAAGGAATGCCTCAACAGTTCGACGAGGAAACAAGAATTGCAATCCAAGAAATACAAATGCTTGAACAAAATTTTGAACAACTAATGCAACAGAAACATATGTTTAATATGGAATTCAGCGAAACAGATTTAGCACTTAAAGAAATAGAAAAAGCAGAAGGGGATTTGTTTAAGATCGTCGGCGGGCAAGTAGTAATAAAAACTTCTAAAGAAAAATTAACTGCAGATTTAAAACATAAAAAAGAAATAATTGAATTAAGAATGAAGAGTATTGAGGGTCAAGAAAAAGAATTCAGC
>JBAXEZ010000061.1:0-6020 GCA_037140195.1 archaeon | reverse complement strand
ATCTAATACCACTAGACAAATTATTTGCACTTGGCGACCCACAATCTGCTTAATTATATTTCTAAGCACAATAATCCTTAAAAATAGATTCTACACAAAATAGTCATGTCTGATTCAAAGATTATAGCAGTCACAGGAATATCTGGAAGTGGAACGCGTGAATTCTGTAGAAATTATGCCCAGCAGGTAAGAGACGTTAAGATCTACCACACAGGAGATATGATCTATCAACTTGCTCAAAGCCAAAGCTCCCCGCCAATTCCTCAAGAGAATCTTATTAATTTACATCCGGGAATAATGTCTGGTCTAAGAGATAAAGCCTTTGATTATATTATCGATAACTTAGAAAGTGATAAGGCAAAATATAGCAGAATTATAATTGACACCCATGCACAACTTTTCTGGAATCATGTTTTTACAAACGCATACGATTGGAAATACTTGCGAGATATTAATCCTGATATGTTTATTTCAATTGTGGACAAACCTTCTTCCATTAGAGACGCTCAACTAAAAACTGAAAGGGGAAAATCTCAAAATCATTCTCTGAGAGACTTATTACTATGGCAAAACGTAGAAGTTAACGTAACTCAAGGTTGGGCTTCAAATCACGAAAAACCAATGTATGTTTTTTCAAGAAAACAAAGTCCCGCAAATGTCGAAAGTCTGCTCGACAATCGTTTTTTAATTTATTCTAGTTTCCCCATGACTGACGCAGCAAGCGAAGAAACAAACAAGATAGTAAATTTTAAAGCTAAATTAAGAAACGTAAGAAAAGAAATAGATGGACGAGAAATTCCGGTGATTGATCCTGCAGATATCGATATTGAAAGTGATGAGGGTCTAGATGAAATAACTAGACGTGCAATCGGAACTCACACCGTGCATAGAGATCTAAACTGGGACGTAGATGAAGCTACTCACGTTATTGCCTACTATCCGAATGCTAGAATGGGATTATCCAAAGGAGTTAGTGATGAATGCACAAGAGCAAGAGAAACTGGTAAGTTTGTTTATGTTATCTGTCCTAGAGAAAAAATAAGTCCATTTATGGATATTGCACACAAAGTTTTCAAATCCGAAGATGAATTTTTTGATTTTTTCAAAGGTCATGCTAGATGGGCTTTAGAGCACTATAAAAGATAAATAAGAAAAAATTTTAAAGAATATTTAAATAATCCTTCCCTATTCTGTTTAATCTCTACTAATCAGTTATGAATTATTTGGTGAGTGTTTAAATATCGTTCTTAGTTCATTTTAGTATGCAAAATAAATTTGATGAACACAGAGTAAAACCGCATACAAAGGTTTCGATTGATAAGTATAACACGGAAGATACCTCTCTTTTCCACTCTGGAAAGCAAGCTGCTAAAGAAGAACTTACAAATCTTACGGCGGAGTTGGGAAATCTTCAGGACACGCTTTATGCAGAGCATAAACATAGATTACTGATTGTTCTACAAGCAATGGACACTGGTGGAAAAGACGGTACTATAAAAGTTGCATTAAGTGGATTTAATCCACAAGGTGTGCGAGTTGTAAGTTATAAAGTCCCGTCAGCTGAAGAATCAGATCATGATTATCTCTGGAGAATCCACAAGCAAGTTCCTGCAAAAGGAGAAGTTGTAATCTTCAATCGAAGTCACTATGAAGATGTTTTGGCAGTCAGAGTTCATAATCTTGTGCCTGAAGAAGTTTGGAAAAAGAGATTTGATCATATAAATGATTTTGAAAGAATGTTAACTGATGAGGGAACTACTATTCTCAAATTTTTTCTGAATATAGACAAAGACGAACAAAAAAGAAGATTAGAAGAAAGATTAGCAGATCCTGCTAAAAACTGGAAGTTTAGTGCTGGAGATATTTCGGAGAGAAAATTATGGCAAGATTACATGGGTGCCTATAGTGAGGTAATAAGCAAAACTAGTACGCTATCCGCTCCATGGTATATAATTCCTGCGAATAAAAATTGGTATAGAAACTTGGCCGTGGCGTCTATTACTGTAGACACACTCAGAAACTTAAAGATGAGTTATCCTCCTGCCAAAGGAAATTTAAAAGAGATTGTTATAAAATAGAATAAAAAATACATTCTAAATAACTCAAGATTATTTATTTGTTCGCTTCTAATTCTTTACCGTCTAGAGAATACCATTTATTAGATAGTTTATATGTAACTTGTCCGCTTCTGCAATCAATAGCAGTCAGATTCGCGTCCTCAATTACTGTTCTTGTTCCGAGAACTGCTCTTTTGTGGCCATCGCCATCATCAATCATATAAGCTAGTTCACCATTTGCAGATTCAACATATTTTATTCCGCCAGAATAACTATCTTTTTTTGTAGTTCTATCAACTTCTACACCGTTAAAGAATAGCGCTGCAGACTTTTCTAAATCCAAAACGTATGCTAATCCATTATTAATTATTCGGGGAGATGATATTCTTTGAGACCAAGATTTAGGATCATATTCGTGTTGCATTTGTTCTTCTCCATCTACCACTACAAACATTTTTCCATTCTGTTTTGCAACGTAAATCAACTTCCTGCTTTGGTCAGAAAGATCACTAACTGAGGCATATGGTTTTCCTTCCTGAACTTTTCCTTCTAAATTAACAGTTATTGCTCTTTGTTCTTTTCCATCTTTAACTCTGAACATTGCTCCGTTTTCTCTACCTGCAAAATCTTCAATGACTTTGTAGCTAGCTAATACTGAATCATTGAAAACTAAATTGTCCGTGTAATTTTTATCTTGATCATATGAAGGCCTATCTGCTTTGAAGTCAGCAGTTTTAGTTTGACTTACAAATATTACGGACCCTTCTTTTACTACGGGTGCTAGATTTTTCACTTTGTCAACAGCCACAGATTCTTTTTCTTCCGCACCTACAACTAAAACTTCTTGGTCATTATCTCCGACTTTCTTTTTTGCAACATATGCTGCGTATTCTCCGGTATATTCTCCTGCTGGCGTAAATCCTTCAAAGGTTATTCCAATACCTTCTTGCCATTTTGATCTAAAATTTCCCTTTATAAGTTGTTCTTTGCCATCTCTATTTGCAACTTTCATAGCTAGCCCTCTCTGTACCGAGTTAGAAGCGTTTATAATTTTGGCAAATTCTTCTGTTCTTTGTTCTTGTCCTTCCGTCTTATATACAAAAACTTCATTTCCGTTTCTTTTTCTTTCAATATGTGCCCAGGGTTGTATTTCTCTCATCTGAACTATGTCTCCGCCAATTTTTATGGTAGCTACACTTTCTTTTTCTTTTATGTATTCAACAGTATTATTCTCTGGATCTAAAACAACAAAGCATCCTTGATTAAGTCCTGTCGCTCCAGGATTAATAGCTATAGATTTACCATCATCATTAAAATGGGGAACGTGGGTATGCCCGAAAAGTAGGAATCTTTTAAGATCTTTAGTTGTTATTGCCTCTGCTGCTTCATTAAGTGTCTCGTTAGCATGAGTCAACCTTTTTGCAGGAATTTCTTTTTCACGTTCTGCTAAATCATGTTGAATATAAATAAGCATATCCTCCAGTTTGAAAGTAGTGCCATTTTCATGAACTACTCCTCCAATATTTTGCATTCCTTCATAAAATTCTCCTCGGGGCATTCCTGCTTCTGCCTTTTCCCAATAAACTCCATGGACTTTAACACCTTCAAAGCAGTTTATATTTCCGTGTAAATCTCCACAATCAATAACTGTGCCAATTCCACTATCTTTCGCGTATTTGACTACTTCTAAGATTGCTTGTCCATCTTGGTGTGTGTCTGAAGTTATAATTACCTTTACCATACTATTCATAAGATGAAAGACTATTTAAATATTTCTATTGTTGTAACTTTATGGGGGTAACAGAATTAGAGAAAAAGCAGTCTAAACTTCCTAAAGTTTTCTATAATTTCTTCACAAAAATTATTTATATAGCAAAGCCTAAAATTTCCTTAATAACCTTTGAGAAATGAACTTCCCTAATCTTTCTTATCTTTTTTGCCTCAAGCTTAATGGCTTCTCCTAATTTTTCTTTTTTAGAAAGAAGGTAACTCCAAGAACCTATCGAACCCCAAATTAAATCTTGCATAGTATCATCTATAACTGACTGCATGATTATTCCATTGCTAAATACTCCCTGTGACTGAAATCCGAAAAAGGAATCTACTAAATATTCATATATTTCCCAAAGAGCGAGTGTTCCCAGTACTGTATAGAAAACCGCATCCTTCTTTAAATTAGAATTATTCTTGTAATAGCTAAAGACGATCGAGGTGATTAATACTCCTAAAGCAAAATGTAATGCCTTATCGTAATACATAAACCCTGAATAATATGCAAACATCTCCCCAATCATATTGAACCATAGTCCAATATTAATATAAAGCAGATATTTATCTTCAATTCCTTTTGTCTTTAACAACCAAGCCAAGAACACTGAAAAAAAGAAAGACCCAAATGCCATAATCATAGTGCTTACTCTTTCAGTTTCAACAAAAAGAAGTGCAACTCCAACTATTAATAATCCATAAAGAAGAAGTTTATTTAATACATTCACCCAATTCTTCATGAAAACTCCAGTAATCCCTTCTTTAAAAATATTTCTTTTAATTTACCTCTCAGTCCAAACGCTTATATACGTAATTAAACTCATTAATATATGGACACCAACATACAAATTCACAATAAAACGCTGATTGCTTCGACTAAATCTCGGAAAAGTATTCAAAGTTTTAAAACTCTGGGCATAACTACTAGAAGATTCTATTCTGCTAAAGACAGAACTAAAGAGAGATATAAGAAAGCTGGCGACAGAATGCGTGAAAGATACAGAAAAGCAAGAGGACTTCAAAAGAACGGAAGACTAAAACGAAGAGTCAAACATAGAAAAAGAAGATAAAAATTTCTCAAGAATAATAGATTTCCAAGTACACAAATTCTTATAAACCTATTCTCATTTTATCGAATATGGATTGGAGAGAAGCTCTTAAGATTGAAGATCCTCATTGGATTGGAATCGGAAAATATATTGCAGATGTAACTCAGAATTCTTTAGACGGTCAGAATAAAAGCGGTTGTGATTTAACAAATTATTTAAGGTCAGTAGGTAACCAGCATATCGAACCAGACTTTGTTCAAGAATATTTATCAGGCAGTGCATCCTTTGGTTGTTTCTTCCCGCAGTTTAGAGACTTTTTAGGTATTACTTCTAAGGATGTTTTTAGAAATGTTAGTGAGGAAGAAGCACAAAGAGACTTAAAATCATTAGATGACTATCTAACTGATACTCACAATAAAGAATCTTTAGTTATTTTCATGAAGCATAAACCTGGAGAAGAATTAAGAAAACATGTCGCTGCACTTTTAACAGAAAAAAGAGAAGCCGCGTTAAACAAACCGTATCACACTATGGATTTGGGATTAGACCCAGAAGAAGACACTAATCGATATATGGAAGACAGAAGACAATTGTTAAAATTTGTTAAGGAATCTGTGCGAGGTCTTAGCGAACCCTTAGAGTTATCTCTATCATCTGATACAAAAACAACGGAATTAGTTCCTCAGAATAATCAAAATGCTCTTTACGATGGAATAATGGGGAGAATGAAAGCAAATTTTGAGAATAATCCCTCTGCCTATTGGAATTCGCCAATAATTCCTGGTTCAAGGATTGTAGTTCAGCCGGCTGCACAAAGAGGACGTGTCGGAGTAACTATTGATTTCTTATATCCTGACGGAGAATATTTCGATAAAAATCTTTCTGAATGCCCAGAAGGACACTCTTGGCTTAAAGATCAATTCGTCGGGCTGGAGGCCTGGAAAGAAGCTTATACAAATGGTACTTTCAATACCCTTCAAGATTCTCCAGACAGAACACAGAAAATAGCTAATATTATGGCAAGTTTGCACGGGGGTGTTAATGAATTTACTCCCACAAGAGAACCGACGCCTGCAGAAAGATATGAGTTACATCAGAGATGGGTTTGGTCTGGCGGAAGATTTATGCCTGGCCCGAATATTAAAGG
>JBAXEZ010000060.1:0-6149 GCA_037140195.1 archaeon | reverse complement strand
AAATATTATTCTTAGCAGTATTCTGTAAAATAGTATAAGTTCTTCTGCAATCTCCTCCGTTTGTTGTTGGGTAGCCCGGACTAAAATAGTCAGAAGGAATTTCTAAAGTGTAATTAAATCCAGTAAATACTTCTGAATCTGGCGGAGAGTATAAACTATTATTATATAACACAGAAGGCATTAGAGTAAAAATTGAAGCCCATGCGTTTTTGATATAAGTCTTGCTAATCGTTTGTATTCCCTGCGGAGCAGAAGATAAAACTAAGCCATTATTATGTGTACTAATCATTGAATGGTCTGGAAATAAATTATTTGAGTAATCTAAATTAGATATTAACAGAAGTTTATCTTCATCGGTTAGGTTAGCCATTTGAATAATAGCATTGCATAAATCTTTATTTTGGGATGAAACCGCATCGCAATTTAAAGAAAAAACAAATGGGGCCTGCACTAATGAAAGTGCAAGCGCCCAAAATAAAAAAAGTTTTGTCATCCAACGATAAAGTTTACTATCAGCGGAGCAGCCCAAATGACCACTAAGCCAACTATAACGTACATCGCCATGCTTTTTGCTTTCTCTCGCTTTGCCGGATCTCCTGCAGACATAATATATGTTATACCTGCAAAAAGCAGTACAACAACCGCTATTACCGTTGCAGTATATTTAGCAAAGTTATAGATTTTCAAAACCGGATTCAGCATCTGATCAAAAGTCGCTTTGTCTTGTGCAGATATTGTCTGGTTGAAATCTATTGCTAAAGCAAATTGCATCGCAAGTAGAAAGGCCATAAAAGCCAGTCCTAAGATAGCATATGTTTTATTCTTCATGTTTTACCTCCCAAGTTTAGTTGAGCACGTCGCTTCATCTCTTCTAACCAGAAGAAGTAATCTTTACCATACTTCCACCTGTAGAACGGAGAACAAGAATAACAAATGTCATCCTCATCCAACAATTCTCGTTTGCAGACAATGCATTTTTTCATGAAAGTCTGCTTTCTATTTATCTTATATATCGCCTACCTAAAAAAAACGTAGAGTTTTCTCTACGGAAAAATTAGGTAGGGGATACAAAAAGATTTATTCTAACTAGATTTCATGAAAACAAAATCAAAAAAACAAGAATTTGTGTGGAATGTTAAGAACACTAAGAAGTATAATATAATTTATGCTGATCCTCCGTGGAAATATGGTACGGATGTAAGCAAACATTATCCTACTGTTCCAATTGAAGATATTTACAAATTTCCGATAGATAAATTTGCAGATGAGAACTGTGCATTATTCTTATGGGTCACTTACCCAATTTTATCTGAAGCTATCGAAACCGTAAGAAAGTGGGGATTTAGATATACTACTGTAGCATTTACTTGGATTAAAACAAATAAGTTAAACGGAAAGCCATTCTTCGGGTTAGGAAACTGGACAAGGGCAAATGCAGAAATCTGCGTTTTAGGATTCAAGGGCAAGTTGCCTAGAAAATCAAATAAGGTATCTCAAGTAGTTTTATCGCCACTTAGGGAACATTCAAGAAAGCCTGATGAGATAAGAGATAAGATTGTAGAGTTATTGGGCGATCTACCAAGAATTGAGCTTTTTGCTAGACAATCTCAAAATGGATGGGATTGTTGGGGAAACGAAACAAAAAAGTTTAACGGAGGAAAAAATGGAAAGTAGCTCTAATAGTTATTCCTATGGAAAAGTAGATCCCGAAGAGATTATTAGGCGACTGAAGGGCATTATTGAGTATCTTAAAACTAAATCGGTGAAATCTCCAAATGAATAAGAATTATAAAATTCGTTTACGTCTTGAAACCGAAGAAGTGTATAAGTTAAAGAAAGAAGCCGAATCTGAGATGATTTCGCTATCTGAGTTATGTAGAAATAAATTACGTTCTCCTTCAAAAATCGTAGAAATGGATTTAATGCTTAAAGAAATCTGCAAGAAACTAAAAATTTAACCTATACACTTAATCTCGACAAGATTTATAAACTCAGCCAGCAACGATAAATTACTAGAGAAAAGTCTCTAAGAAAATATAATAATTTAATTAAAAAACCCCGACATATACCAAAAGGTTAATCCATCCGGTGGGAGCGTAAGACCATTATGGCATAACAGATGAGACGGTAAATAACGGCGCATAAAAAATGCCAATATGGTATTCAGTTCGGTTCGGGCGTAATACCTTTCTGGCATTTTCAAGAGACGGGAAAAAGCGTTTCATAGATTATACCAAAATGGTAGACAGTACGGTGCGGGCGTATTACCTTCTTGGTATATTTTAGTGATGTATAATTTGTATGGCAAGGATGATTGCCATGAGGCTTATTAAGGTTTTTATCGTTGATAAAACATGAAAATAGATCCATACAAACACAAAGAAAGGTATTTAGCCTGGAAAGAAAAAGTTAAGGAAGGAATTCCAAATTTGACTAAAGAAAATTCAGATATAATTCTACAACACGTTGGAGATATGGAACGAGGCATAAATATTTCTTCTAAAAATATTAAAGGGGGTAGAAGTTTCATAAGATTAAATACCATAAGAGAAAAGTTATGCTTTTTCTCAATTAAGTTTAAAGAACATTTTGGTGTTGAGAATATAACAAATATTAAAGAAGAACATCTAGTGGGTTTCTTTTCTGATATGAAGAATGGTGTTATCAAACGGCAAGATGGCGGAGAATATCGATCAGTAGATAGTTATGCCAAATGCTTCAAGGCTTTTTGGCACTGGTGGGCAAAAATAAACAGAAAAAAAGGAATAGACATACCAGATATAACTGTTGATTTGGATACTAAGCAAGAAAAACCAGACTGGGTATATTTGACAGAAGAACAAGTAAAAAAATTATGTGATAATGCTAAGTTCGAGTATAAAGTTCTAATGATGTTTTTGTTTGATACAGGAATAAGATCTCCTACTGAATTAATTAATGTAAGGGTTTCAGACTTTCATGCTGATTTCAAGGAGTTAAATATTAGGGAAGAGATCAGTAAAACATTCGGGAGAAGAATAAAGCTAATGATCTCTTCAGATTTGTTAAAGAGCTATGTAAAGACAAAAAACCTTAATTCGGAAGATTATGTTTTCGATATTAGTCCAACAATTACTAATCGTTATCTTAAAAGACTAGCAGAGAGAATATTTGGCAACCAAGTAAGTCCCGCAGGAGCCAAATACTCAGAGCTAACAATGTATGATTTTAGGCATATTGCTTGTTGTTATTGGCTTCCAAGATATAAGAGCGAATCTGCATTAAAGTACAGATTTGGCTGGAAGAAGTCAGATAAAATACATTATTATTCCGAGCTTTTGGGGATGAAAGACACAATAAATGAAGAGGACATGCTTTTGGATGTAACTAAAACAGAAATAGAAAAAAGATTATCAAAATCTGAAAATGAAAAGGATGTTCTTCAAGAAAGACTATCAAGTATGGAGATGCAGATGTCTAAAATAATGGAGTTAACTAAACGACTTGAATTTATGCAAATTGCAACATAAAAGCTTTTAAAAATGGTAAGACTAAGTAATAGTATGGAAAAAGAGCAGGAAAATTTTATTTCGTGGGATTTTAAAGAAGCAGATACAAAAGAATACACTCACTGTATTCATACTTATCCTGCCATGATGATACCTCAAATAGCTAGAAGATTGATTTATCTTTACGGCAAGTCATCTAAAACATTATTAGATCCGTTTATGGGTTCTGGAACATCACTTGTTGAAGCTTCACTTACGCCCCATATAGAGAAAGCCTATGGATTTGATTTAAATCCCCTTGCGTATCTCATTTCAAAAGTTAAAACTACGCCAATTAATCCTTCCTTATTAAGAAAAGAACTGATAAATATTCTTAATGCAAAAGAGCATAATGGCTTACCAAATTTCAAAAATATAGAATTTTGGTTTAAGCCAAATGTAATAGAAAGTTTAGCAATTCTCAAAACTGCAATTAACAAGATCCCGGAAGAAAATATAAAAGATTTTTTTAGGGCCGTTTTATCTGAGACAATTCGAGATGTATCAAATACAAGAAATGGCGAATTTAAGTTATACCGAATGGAAGCCAATAAGTTAGAAAAACATAATCCAAACGTCTTTTTAGAATTTGAAAAAATAGCAAAACAAAATATTAGTGGTATGGAAGATTACATTAATGCAAGAAAATTAACAGAAACATATCCTAAAAATTTTAGTTCTATGGAAGAATTGCCTTTAGCAAATGAAAGTATAGATATCATTGTTACATCCCCCCCTTATGGAGATAGCAGAACAACTGTTGCCTATGGGCAGTTTTCTAGACTAGCCTTACAGTGGTTAGACTATGAAGAGGTATCTAATTTGGACAATAAGCTTTTAGGCGGTAAAGCCAGTAAGGAAATAGAAGTTAAACTAAACTCTCCTACGCTTAAATTAATTATAGATAAAATAAAAAATATTGATGAGGCGAGAGCTAGAGAGGTTTTGAGCTTTTATGAAGATTTTGACAAAGTTGTAATTCAGCTTAATCGAGTTATGGCGAGAAGGGGCTTTGTTTGTTTTGTTGTAGGCAATAGAACTGTTAAGGGCATTAATATCCCGACCGATAAGATAATGTCTGAAATGTTTATGGCTCGTGGGGATTACAAATACATTACTACTCACACTAGAGCAATTCCAAATAAAAGGATGCCTAGTTTAAATTCTCCCAGCAATAAGACTGGAGAAAAAGTAACTACAATGAATAACGAATTTATTTTTATACTTCAGAAGTGTTAAATTTCTGTAATATTAAACAGCTCTTTAATATCTGTTTTTTTTATTCTAAATCCCGATCCATGATCATGAGTTTTGCCCTTATTCTTTCCACTTTTATAAGCTCCAATTCTAATATCATAAAAAATATTTCCTGCTTCAATTCCTTCTAGAAATTTATTAAATGTTAAGCCAGTTAGCAAAACCGCCTTTTGAAAATGAAATGCTTCTTTGCCTTGTTGTTTTTTATTTTCGGCTGTTATAAATGCAATATTCCTACATTTTTTTTCAATTATTTCTTTTAGGTCTTCAAAATTATAATAACATTCAAAGTCTATTAATTTATTCGTGCTCAAATCTTTTATTTTAATGCAGACTCTGTTTTTGGTTCTGTCCACTTCTAACTTAAATCCATATTTAGAAAGGAAAGTGTTAAATTTATCTCCGGGAATTGTTGTGTGTAGTATCTTTAGACCATGCTCATCTTTACCATAACTTAATCTTAGAACAGTATTAGCTTTTTCCGGAAAGGATGGCGACTTCGTAAAAAGAGTTACCATACTTCCTGATAATTCTCTAGATGATTTTAATTCTAATTCATTTAGATAGTCTACGTCTTGTTTGTTGTTCTCAACAACATTAACCATATCCTCAAAGGTTTTACCTATTCCAGTATTGTGCGGTCTATGGGAAATAATAAATCCCTGAGCCCTTACATTTTCAAAATCTTTTTTGAACTTTTCCAATGCACCATCTCTTGTAGAATCTGTCATCTCTAAGTTATGCAATCTACTCTTTTAATCTTTTCGATTACTTATCTTTCATGTCACCAACACACATATTATTGCTTCTTTCTTCTGCCCTGCAAGCTCCACATTCTCCAAATCGATCTAGGTTGTGTTCTGGAACCATTTTTCCGCAAGCCTCACATCTTTTTAATTCATCTTCCATTTTTGTTTTCAAGATTCCGTCTACTTTCAAAATTTCTTCTGAGGGTCTCATTATGGGCTAATTCAGATATGTAATTAACAAGATCCTCTTTAATTTTTTCAAGAAATTTTGTAGGATTAATTGTTATTTTTCCATCTCTATAATCAACTGGATAAGGATAATCTCTTGAGATTGAAACATCTTTTTTTGTCATACCATCATGAAATAATCCGCACCTAATTTGTTTGTAATAGCTTTTTAATATTTTTTCT
Source organism: archaeon (assembly GCA_037140195.1). Taxonomy (GTDB): domain Archaea; phylum Nanobdellota; class Nanobdellia; order Pacearchaeales; family GW2011-AR1; genus CABMGO01. The sequence continues at coordinate 205 of JBAXEZ010000060.1, read as the reverse complement.
GGAACAAGTGCTTTGTCAAAGATTCTTCTCATACCCTTAATAAAAAATGGGCAAGATTTATTTTCACTTAAAGATCCATCTCTGAACTGCTGATTGCCCTCGATATACCCTATTGCTAAAGATAAAATAACAAAACCAGCATCTCTCTTTCTAGTCAGTGCTGTGGCAAAATCTAGAAACCAACCATTTACTCTGTCCTGATAAA
>JBAXEZ010000059.1:0-6248 GCA_037140195.1 archaeon | reverse complement strand
ACATATGGCAAACCCAAAACACCAGCGCCAATCGTCATGCCGGTAATCATAAAAATCGCGCTAGTCAAAGATTGGGTTTTCTTATAAACACCATGATGCCAAACTATTGGCTGATCTGGATCTAATCTTTCTTCAAAACTCATAATTGTAAAATTCTTGATAATATTATACCACAAAATTAAAGATTGAAGAATAAAAAACAAAAAAACCTACTAAACGCGTAAGACCAGAAAAAAATGAAAAAACTGCAACTGAAGAAAAAATAATTTCTAAGTTAATAACAAACGCAGAGAAATTGATTCTAAATAAAAGATTACGACAGAAAATGTCTGCTAATTGCATTGTAGAGATTCGAACAGGTAAATTTTCTATAGAAAAAAGAAACAGAAAATTGAGCAAAATCTATTCTTATGCTATAGAATAATAATCCTTATAAATGCTAGATATAACGAAGTTAGGAATGGAAGAAGCACGAAAAATAGACAGATGCAGAGCATGCGATTCTCATTATATGAGCCCGATTATTTCACTAGGAGACTTATATGTAACTAATTTTGTCGATACTGTAGGTCAGCAGGGCCCAAAAGTTCCGCTCAATTTGGTTTTATGCGATCAAGAGAAAGGCGGTTGTGGATTAATGCAGTTGGAACATACTACGCCCGCAGGAGCTATGTGGGGAGATCAGTACTGGTATAAATCTGGATTAAACCCTTTGATTAGACAGGATTTACAAAGCATCGTGGAAGGAGTTGGAGCTAGAGTTTCTTTAAATGAGGGAGATTTAGTAGTTGATATTGGGTGCAATGACGGAACATTACTTTCTAACTATTCTTCTCGAGTACATCGAGCAGGATTCGATCCTTCTAAAAATGTTGCAGCAGAAGCAAAAGCAAAAGGTTTTGATGTAGTTAATGATTTTTTTAACGGAACTGCTTATGCGAGTAAGTTTGGAGATCTAAAGGCAAAGGTAATCACTGCAATCTCTATGTTCTATGATTTGGATGATCCTAATGCTTTTTTGAAAGACGTAAAGAATAACTTAAATAAAGAAGGATTATTTGTAGTACAACAAAACTATGTGGCTACTATGTTATCCAACAATGCAGTAGACAATATTTGCCATGAACATTTAGAATATTATTCTTTGAGATCAATGGAAGCTTTACTGGCAAGACATGATTTAGAAGTTTTTGATGTTGAACAAAATGGAATAAATGGTGGAAGCATAAGAACCTACATCCGGAGTAAAGGAAGTAATGTAGGAACGGGAGCGGATGCAATAAGAAGAGTTGCTGATTTGAGAACTGCTGAAAAATTACAAGGATTAGAAAAAAAAGAAACTTATGAAAGATTCGCAGAAGATGTACAAGTACAAAGAGGAAGACTTTTAGAATTTATTACGGAAGAAAAAGCAATGGGTAAAAGATTCGGCGCTTGCGGTGCTTCTACCAGAGGAAATACAACATTACAATATTTTGGCCTTACTCCGAATGAAATAGAGGCTATTGCAGATAGCAACCCGGACAAATGGGGCAAGAAGACGGTAGGAAGTATGATTCCGATTGTTTCACCGGAAGAGATGAAAAAGATGAATCCAGATTACCAACTTGTTTTAATTTGGCATTTATTTAAAGGATTAACAGATACTGAAAGAACATTCAAAGAACGTGGCGGAAAATTTGTCTTGCCATTACCAAAGTTTGCAGTTATATAATTTAAGTTATTTGCTTCTTTAATGTTGATAATCCATCGACAAGAGATGTTGTTTTTATTCCCAGTTTTTTTATTTTCTCAGTAGATAGTGTTACATTCTGCGGAGGTCGAACTAGAGCATGAGGATCGTTTATCTTAATAATTTTTACGGAAGAATTTGCTGATTCTTTTAAAAGATTTAGAAAAGAGTACATATCAATTTTATCTGGGCCACTGATATGAAATATCCCCTGTAAATTTTTAGAAATTAATGTGAAAATAATTTCTGGCAAATCTTCGATAAACAGAGGAGTTCTTTTTTGATTTGGATTTCTTTCTTCTAGGAGACTATTTTTTAGCACTTTATCTAAAACTCCATTTGGTTTTCCAAAACCATTAAATCCGTACATCAAGTCTACACGAACAACTATTCCTCTATTCGAAATGACTTCTTTTTCTGCAAGAAGTTTAGTTTGACCATATTTTGTCTGAGGATTTGGCAAATCCTCTTCTGTATAGTTGTCTCCTTTTCCATCGAAAACATAACTTGAAGAAATAAAAACGTATTTTGCTCCAATCTTTTTTGAAATTTCTGAAATCTTTTTTACAGCTTGAAAGTTTACTTTTTCTGCAAGAAGAGGATTCTTTTCACATTCTAGAGAATTTGTAACCCCTATAGTATTTATTACTAAATCTGGCTGAACCATACAAATTACTCTCTCTATCTCTGCAAGATTTGTTGCATCTAAAGCAAACATTCTATCTGAAGAATTTTCTTGAACTGTTCCAAACACTATATTTTCTTTGGAGAAGTATTCGACGAGTTTTATTCCTAAAAAACCAGAAGCCCCAAATATTAAAACTCTCATTTTATTTTATTGATTCATACAGAAATTTATACTTTTTTGCTAGAGGAACCAAACCAAATTCGGAAATATATTTGTTACATTCAGATTGCATAGAAAGATAATTCTTTTTCTTCATTACTTCTTTTATTAACCTTGGATAATCCTCTTTGGTTTTAGCTAACTTAAGAAATTTAAATCTTTTCTCCATTTCTCTGAAAAATAAAATATCACTTGCAACTACTGGTTTGTGACCTGCGATGGCGTCGGTCACCACCCCACTACCTATCCCCCCGCGATAGGGGAGCAAGATTATATCTGCTGCAGAGATATATTTCCACCAAAGATCATAAGGAACGGATTTGATATCAAATCTAACAAAATTTTCTAGCTTATTTTTTTTTACCAGTTCTTGATTGTAATTTAACCAGTCACCAATCCTCTTTTTATTTCTATCATTCACAGCATTAGGATTTACAACTATTAAAACAGTTTTACCAATTTTATCTGCTTGCTCTACAATAATATCTGCTCCGTGGTCCGGAACGAAACTTCCTAAAAGAAGATAAATATTTCCTTTTAAATTAAGCATTTTTTTAGCTTTATCTTTTCCCATTAGTTTTGCTGACTCTATTCCTTGGGGTAAGACCGCTATTTTTGAAGGATTAAACCCATATTCATTAACTAAGATCTTCTTGAAAAATTCTGAGTGAACGATAGTGCAATTTGAAACTATCCTAATTAGTCGATTCTGTACAGGAGATAAAATATACTTTCTTAAAAATCTTTTTAATATATTTCCTTTTAAATTTTCATTTTTAGAGAGAACTGTGTGCATAGTTACAACTAATTTTCCTTTTTTGAGTAAACCCAAGTAAGGTAACAGAATAAAAAAAGGGATAGAATAACTGCCCAACAAATTGTACTCGTGCTGAAGATGCACAATTTCGTATTCTCTTATATTACCTAATCTTTTAAAAAGTGAGAAAGGACTGCCAGCAGTGTAGGTTAAAGAAGTTGCATCAATTCCTATTTTGTTCATATTGTCTACTAGCTTCAGAGAGTAGTTAGCTATCGCTTTTTCTGAGTCAAGAGTTGGATGAATCATTAAAGAGTTCATAGTAAAAAGAAACATTTCTAGTTTAAAAATATATTGCCAAGTATACTTTCGGGAATACAAAATCTTAAAAAGATCTGATTAGAAGGGTTTTTATGAAAAAGGCATTGATTACAGGCATTACTGGACAAGATGGTTCCTATTTAGCAGAGTTCTTACTTAACAAAGATTATGAAGTTCATGGCATAGCAAGAAGAAGCTCTTCTTTTAATCGAGGTAGAATAGATCACCTCCATCCTTCAGAAGAAAATGCGGATAATTTGATACAATTACATTATGCTGATTTGTCGGATTCAAGTTCACTTTTTAGAGTTATAAATGAAATTAAACCAAATGAGATATATAATTTAGGAGCACAATCTCACGTAAGAATCTCTTTTGATCAACCAGAGTATACTGGCGACGTAGTGGGGATGGGAGTCACAAGATTACTAGAGGCGGTTAAGGCCGTGGATCCCAAAATAAAGCTTTATCAAGCCTCATCTAGCGAAATGTTTGGTCTTGTTGCAGAAACACCTCAAAGAGAAACTACTCCTCTCCATCCTCGTAGTCCGTATGGATGTGCGAAAGTATATGCCTATTGGATCACCAGGAACTATCGAGAGTCATATAATATGTTTGCAAGTAACGGAATCTTATTCAACCATGAATCTCCTAGAAGAGGAAGAAATTTTGTTACTAGAAAAATTACTCGAGGTCTTTGTGAAATAAAAGAGAGGCTGAAAGACACTATTTACCTAGGAAATTTGGATGCAAAGAGAGATTGGGGATTTGCTGGAGATTATGTAGAAGCAATGTGGTTAATGTTACAGCAAAAAAAATCGGATGATTTTGTTATTGCGACCGGAGAGACTCATTCGGTTAGAGAATTTGTAGAGGAGTCAGCTAATGAGGTAGGATTTGAACTTGAATGGACGGGGCAAGGAATTAATGAAATTGGAAAAGATAGAAATACTGGAAAAGTGATTGTGGGGATTGACCCTAAATATTTTCGCCCGGCAGAAGTGGAATTACTTCTAGGAGATGCGACTAAAGCAAAAAATGTTCTTGGATGGAATCCGAAGACAAAATTTAAAGATTTAGTTAAAATGATGATGGATTCTGATAAAGAAATGTTAAAAAATAAAGACGAAAGATTTTAAAAGAGGGTTTGTAAAATACTTATTATAAATGCAATAAAAAACTGAGAGATATGGGAAATATAACAAACGGAGCATATGGAGAAAAAGTCTGGAATGATAAGATAAAAGCACAAGGAGAAGTAGGAGTAATTTTTGGAACTGTGAGCTCTATGAAAAAAGTTAATGAAGAAACTAAAAAGTTTATGAATTTTTTTGATGAACAAATATCTCCTCGCTTAGAAAAGGGAGCGAAAATTTTGGATTTAGGTACTGGTCCAATGGCAAGATTTTCTATTGCATTAGCTAACCGAGGATATAAAGTTATAGGAATAGATATTTCTGAAGAGACCCTTAGACTCGCAAAAAAATATGCTGAAAATCAAAAAGCCAAAGTAGACTTTAAAAAGGCAGATATGACTGAGATAGATAAAATAGACCAGAAATTTGATTTTGCTATGTGTATTGCTACATTTTATCATGTTCCTCCACATTTAACAGGCATTGCTCTAATGAAGATAAATAAAGTCCTAAATAAAGACGGAAAGTTTTTGGTAGAATTTGGAGTACATACGAAAAAAACATTCAAGACATTTATCAAAGATAAAATTTATTGGGCAGGACACTATGCAAAAAGATTATTTGGAAAAGGGTTTAATGTTAATGTCAGCCGATTTAGTCAGAAGGAGTTAACAGAACTTATAGAAAAAACAGGTTTTACTATTGAAAAAAAATTTGGACCTGCTATGTTTTTACTGAGGGTGAAGTAGAAAAAACTACATGAAAATATTATGAGCCAATTAAATTTTGGAGCAGCCCACTAACATGAGAGCACTGATATTTGATGATCATTTGAAATTGATGGATGTTCCTAAACCAAAAATTGTTAATGATTATGATGCTCTTATTAGAATAAAATATACTGGGATCTGTGGAACCGATATTCACATACTAAGAAATGAATATCCTGCTAAAAAAGGCATAATTCTGGGCCATGAATCTTCCGGAACTGTAGAAGAAGTAGGTTCCAAAGTTAGAAATATAAAACCGGGAGATAATGTAATTTTAGATCCCACCTATCACTGCAATGATTGTTTCCATTGCCGTAATAATAGACCTAACTATTGCGATGAAAAAAGCCATACCGAAACCGGAGTTTCCCACAATGGAACCTTTGCCGAGTATCATGTGGCCAATGCCTCTTTCCTACATCTTCTTCCAAAAGGATTGCCTTTTGAAACTGCCACATTAGCTGAACCTCTGGGTTGTGTACTAAATGCCATTCGTCAAACTACTTTGAAACCAGAATCCAGAGTATTAATCTCTGGAGCAGGCCCCATAGGTCTTCTCTTTGGTCTCGCCACATCCTACATGGGTTGTGAAGTAACCATTGGAGATATATCAGACTATAGAGTAAAACATGCAAAATCTTTAGACTTGGATGTACAAGATTATTCCAAATCCGACATACTAGAG
>JBAXEZ010000058.1:0-6283 GCA_037140195.1 archaeon | reverse complement strand
AGTATTATCAACTCTTGTTAAAAAAGATACGCTAAAAAAAAGTCCGAAAAATAAGAAGAATATCACAAACGGGAGTGCGGTAAAGTATCTTTTTAGAAATACTGTATTATTGATGTTTTTCATTATAAATAATTTGATGAAATTAATTTGATTCAATATATACTATTTGAAAAATGGATAAATTACATAAGGCATTGATTCAAAAAATTAAGAAAGAAAAAATTCCTACCCAGAGTATTGGTTTGATAAAAAAGAATGACGGAAGCCCAAGATTCTTTGAAGTGATTGTAGACAGAAATTATCGTTATGCTCATCCAGAGATTCTAAAGAGAATCCCAAAAATATTTTTAGGAATTAAGGTTAAAAGATTTTAGAGCTCTTGCTCAATAAGTTTATAAGAATAGTATTCTTGGATTTTTTATGAGGGATAAAAGCGCACAACAAGAAATGGTAGGATTTATTTTAATTGTTGTACTAGTTATTGTTGCCCTGATGGTTTTTTTGGTTATCTCTATGAATAAACCGCTAGTAAGTGTTGAGAGTAAGTCTACTCAAAGTCTGATGTCGAGTGTTTTGTCCTATACAACGGATTGTATTGTTTCTGAACCCTATAGAATGAATATTATGGAATTAATGATTGGATGTTATGAGGACAAAAAATGCGTGAACATGAATAAAATGGCCTGTGCCTATTTGAATGAAACATTAAGCAGCGTTATGAAAAGTTTGATTGCAACAGATCCGACGATTGTCGCTTACAGAATAGAAACTTATTGGCAAGAGGGAGAGGAAAAACCAGATGCATTTTACAGACTAACTTCAGGAACTTGTGTCGGAGGAACTGGCGCAAAACTTCAGGGTGAAATACAGCCATTGGATAATGAACTTAAAGTCTTGTTAGAATTGTGTACTGAATCAAATAGTTAGTTCCAATCTTAAAGAGTCTATTTTTAATACTGGCCTAAAAGATTCTCTGTTCCCCTTTTTCTCGGAATAGAACTCTATAAATCCAAATCTCTCCAAGAATTTTAAGTCAGAATAAACTGATTTAAAATCTCTTTTTAGAATTTTTGCTAAATCATAAATTGATTTTGGTTTTTTTCTTTTTAAGGTGTACAAAATTCTTGTTTTTTCGTTGCTGAAGAGTTTTCTTAATAATTCTATATCTTCCGGATTGTATTCTGTTTCTTTAGTTTTTTTTGTTAAAAATCTTGAAACAATTCCGCCATCTACAACATTTAAATCTATAAAAAGGGTTTTTGTTCTTTTAGATGCCATGAACTATCTAGTTAAAACGTTTTTAAAAACGTTTGGAACGCATAGGATGCCGAATTCATCAGGTTTATAGAGTTCCCTTCTTTAAAAAAGAAGGCTTCTCTAAACCTAAGAAACATTTTAGTTCTTCCTGCGTAGACTTAGTCAGAAATAAAACGTAAGGCAAAGCCTTAAAAACGCACATTTTGTTTAGTTATTTAGAATGAGTAACATTTTTTCTGATTCAAAATGGAAAATATTGATAAATTTAAAAAGCTTGGAATAGAAGGCGAATTGCTTAGAGCTATCGAGAGAGAAAATTTTGAAGAACCTAGCGAAATTCAGGAAAAAAGTATTCCGTTGGTTTTAGAAGGAAAAGATGTTATTGGAGAGTCTGCAACTGGTTCTGGTAAAACTTTGGCTTTTGCTGCAGGTATTATAAAACATTGTTCTAGACTTGGAAAATTACAGGCGCTTGTTTTGGTCCCAACTAGAGAGTTAGCAGTACAAGTTACAAAAAGCTTAGTTCAATTTTCAGAATTTAAGGGACTTGAAATTGTTCCAATTTATGGCGGAGTAGATATCAATCCACAAATGAGAAGAATGAGAAATGCAGATGTTGTCGTTGGGACTCCGGGAAGAGTTTTGGACCATCTTGAAAGAAAGACGATTTATCTTGCTGGAATAAAGATGTTAATTTTGGATGAAGCCGATAGAATGCTCGATATGGGTTTCATTAGAGATATTGAAAAAATTATTAGACAATGTAATCCTGAAAGACAGACATTATTGTTTTCTGCGACGGTTGCACCTAGTATTGTTGAAATTGCAAAGAAGTATATGAAGGGTGCGAAGTTAGTTTCTGCAAAAAATATGGTAGATCCGACCAAGCTTAAGCAAGTTTATTACGATATCGCAGATAGCGAAAAATTTTCTTTACTGGTTCATTTACTTAAGAATGAAAAGTCTGGGCTGGTTATGGTTTTCTGTAACACCAAACATATGACTGACTTTGTTGCACATAATCTTGAAAAGCAAGGACTTGATGTTTCCCCCATGCATGGAGGATTATCTCAAAACAAGAGAAGTGCAACTTTGGAGCAGTTTCATGTGGGCAGAGCACATGTTTTGGTCTGTACGGACGTTGCAGCTAGAGGGCTTGATATTAAAGGAGTCTCGCATGTTTACAATTATGATGTTCCAATTGATGCAGAGAACTATGTTCATAGAATTGGAAGAACTGCAAGAGCTGGAAGCGAAGGAATTGCAATCACTATTTTGGCTAGTAGAGATTATGAAAACTTCTCAAAGATAAATAAAAGAATTGTAGAAGTTGAAAGAATTGAAGCTCCTAAATTCGAGATGATTTTTGTTGAAAGAAAACCAAGAAGAGAAAGTAGCGGATTTGGAGGTAGAGGTTCTGGCGGAAGAAGCTTTGGTGGGAGAGGTGGAGGTAGAAGCTTTGGAGGAGATAGACCTCATAGAAGTTTTAGTGGTGGCGGCAGAGGATTTGCCAGAAGAGATGAACAAGATAATAGAGAGTTAAGTGGAAGAGGGCGTTCTGAAGGTATGTCCGAAGGTGCAGAAAGAAGAGGCGGTTTTAGTGGTGGAAGAGGGCGTTCTGAAGGAAGAAGATCTTCAAGTAGACGATATTAAAATTTAACAGAAAATTGATAGAATTCTTAAGAAATCACGATTTTTACTTTATTTTTCTCAACCCATAGTATAAATTATTGAATGAAAACACAATAGGCCGTTTAGATGCGATTAATTACAGGTAAAATAATATTTTAAATAAAAATTAAGCAAGAAAAAATATTTCTTCGACGAAAAACAAGAATATATATGGCCTAGAGTACCATAGATATGAGAGGTTTTAGAGTTAGATTTTTTAAATAAAAAATTCTTAAAAAAACCATAAATTTGTTCAAAAAGTCGAAAGCTTTATAAACAAACTGGCAAAAAATGAGAGTTATTCGGTTTTCGGAGGATAAGCTTTAAAAAGGGTCGGAAACTAAGGTATTTGTACATTGAAAGATGTACAATTAGGGTGTTATGAAAATGACACTAAGTGATTACAACTCGTGATTCCCTAATCAAGAGATCCGGCCAGACTATTAGAAGAAATCCCATCCGGGAGCCTCGAATGAGGCGGCTAACTAATGGTGCTGAAAGGAGGTTTTAAAATTATGAAAATGAATATTAAAAAAGTTGCTACAATTTTAGGAAGCGCTTTAATGTTAGGTGCTACAGCTGGAATGGCTGCAGCTGCAAGCTTTACTCCATCATCATTTAGTGATAGTGGCGTAGCAATCGTTGTTGGCGCAAATGCGGCAAATAGCGATTTGAAAGCAGCAGTTGATTTAACAACTAACTTAGCAGGCGACTTAGCTAAAACAACAGTATCTACAAGTAGTAGTGCTACAGTTAGTGGAGGAGACTCTTACAAACTGGAGAAAAGTTCAACTAAGTTCCATTTAGGAGATTCTGCAATAGCTGTTGTTTCTTCAACGGTTACAGATACTAATTTACCAGTTTTACTGGCAGATGGTGTTTATACCGATAAAGAAAGCAGTGATTTCGATTATACACAGAAAGTTACATTAGGTAGAAATATCAATGTAACTCAATTTGTAGATAGCGATTTCAAAGCTAAAACTCCTACATTAGGAATAAGAATTCCAAACGGTGCAAATGTATTAAATTACACATTAGACTTTACAGATCAACCTGAATGGGCTGATTTGGTTACAAGTAACTTACCTATCTTAGGTAAATCTTACTATGTTTTGGCTAATGGTACTGCTGGAGTTTCTTTGACTTTACTTGATTCTGCAAATAGTTTAGTAGTTGCTGAAGGAGAAACTTCCACTGTTACAGTTGGAGAAAAATCTTACGAAGTATCTATTAACTATGTTGGAGACACTAGTGTTAAATTGTCTATCAATGGTCAAACTACAAATAGTTTGAGAGAAGGAGCTACTCAGAAATTATCTGATGGTTCTTATGTTGGTATCAAAGACATTATGTATTCCGCAAAGGATTCAGGAGTTAGCAAGGTTGAATTAAGCATTGGTAAAGGAAAACTATTAGTATCTAATAATTCGGAAGTAGAGTTAAACGATGACACTATATCCGGATTAACAGGTGCAATAGGTATGTCTGGTTCAAAATTAGACACCATTACTCTTGCTTGGAATACTGAAGATGATATGTTCGCGACTGCAGATTCGGGTATAACAATGCCTGGATTTGAAGCAATCAAACTTTCCTTTGGAGGATTAAACAATCCTGCTGAGGAAGCTTCTGTTGTTGATGTTGATGGAGGTGATTCAATTATATTGAAAGATTTCGCATTAATGGACACAACTGAAACAATTAATGTACTTTACTCAAATGGAACTAACTACACAGTAGTTGGAAAGGATGCTGAAAATAAACTTGTTACAAGTGGAAACGGCACTCTTATATTTGATGGAGATACAGACACTTGGTTTGTTGCATCTTGGAATGACACCAAAGACTCTGAATCTTATTTATTGAGGGCTACTGATTGGAAAAACGAATCAGGTTCTCAGAAGGTAACGATACAGGCTCGAAAGGATGGCTCTTGGAAAGATGTTCAAGTTGACGCTCAAGCTGGTGATGTGATAAGCATCGGTAGTGTTGAGTTTACACTTGCATCATCTGTCAAGGCTGACAAGACAGTTAGATTAACAGCGGACGCTAGTACAAAATTCGATAGAATCTATTCAAAAGAAGGAATGAGAGTATTATTACCTTGGATAAGTACTGCTGCATTTAATCAGTCTGCTGTAAATATGACTGGAATAACTGCTGCTGCTGCTTGTGCTGCTGTTCCAATTGTCCCAGGACAATTAGGAGTTAGTGGTATAACAGTTACTTATAACGCCTCCGTAGGAGGATTAACAGGAGTAAATACAACTACTTGTACTTCTTTACTAGCTACATATAATCTTGTCTTCTCTGAAGAATCTAAAGATGATACTTTAGCTGCAGGAAAAACTATTAATGTAACACTCGGTTTAACAACAGACACAAACGTAAAAGTTTCGAATGTTGCAATCAATGGTACAAATAGTGATCTATCTGAATTACAGGACACAGATACATGGCAACAGTACGCTTATTCTTCATTAGCTACCAAGCTAGTTTGGGATAAGAGCGGAGACCAAGATGCGCCAGTTAAACTGACATATCACGGCTCTGAAGTTACTGCTGACGTATATTTGACTGCTCCAAGTGCTACAGTATCTGCTGGTGCTGGTTCTACAACTGGTACAACTCAAGTTGGCGCTGTAACTGTTTATGATAACGAAGTTTCTTCGGTATCTGGCAAGAATTTAATCGTAATAGGTGGTTCTTGTATAAATAGTGTAGCTGCTGAATTATTGGGTGGTGCTGCTTGTGATGCTGCATTCACTGCTAAAGCTAACGTAAAGGCTGGTGAAGCTCTTATCAAATCTTTCAAGAGAGGAGATAAAATCGCTTTATTAGTTGCTGGCTATAACGCAGAGGATACAACAAAAGCTGTAACTTATTTATCTAACAAGCCAATCAACACAACTGTTGGTGCTGCTTTGAAGGTAATAGCTGCAGATTCCGCAACTGCTATAACTGCATAAATTTCAATAAAGGGTCTTTGACCCTTTTTTTATTTTTTTCCTTTTTTATTTTAAGGAATCAGAAAAAAACAAAAAGTTCTGTTTTTCTCCTTCGAACTCGAGTACCTCTCGTTGCGACAAAACAAACTTTAATTTAGATTCGTTTTGTCGGGAGAAACTAATTCTTAGATTAAATAACTCGCCATCTGCTCTTTCGCTTTCTAGCGAAAAAAATCTTGAAAGCCAGATGGTTCGGCAGTTGCTTTCCGCAACTTTAAAATTTTTTGCACTTGTAATCTCCATAAATTAGTTGCCTTCGGCAAAAATTAACTCAAGAGCGAAAAATTTTCTATAACTGCATAAATTTCAATAAAGGGTCTTTGACCCTTTTTTTATTTTTTTCC
>JBAXEZ010000057.1:0-6791 GCA_037140195.1 archaeon | reverse complement strand
TTGACAAATCCACGGCAAAAGAGTCCTGCATATTGCATTCACCTTGCTCGTAGATTACCGCACGCCCTGTTTGGCCTAAATAACCAAAATCATATACTCGCCTGTCCGGCAAATATAAAACTTTGTCGCCACGGGCAAAATCTATTTGTGTTTTTTCCTCCATAATTATACAAGGTGAGGAAGTATAAAAAGATTACGGTGAAGGAATAGTTTAAACTCCTTCAAAAAACTTAACAGCAAAATTACAAAAGTTAATTATAACATCTTTGTCTAATTCAAACTCCATTCTGTTTCCTAAATAATTGTGAGATGTCGAGGTTATTACTTCTTTATTTTTTAACTCCAAATAAGAAAGACATTTGATATGCTTTTTTGACACAACAATAAAGTAAGCATTTTCAAAGGGATAATCTCTATCAATATCTAATATTGAGAACTCGCCATTCGCTCTGAATTTTACCTCTACAAAAAAAGCCTCTTTGATCCCCGGTTTTTGAATAACAAAATCCGGCATTCTTCTAATTTCTTTAGCGACATCTCCCCTAACACCTTTTAAAAGTTTCATAATACCGGGCACAGTATTTTCCATTCCGTACCTAAAAACATTAAAACCCCAAGATAAAAATAACTCTTCTATAAGAGTCTCTGCTATCCTACCCTTAATCATATTTTCCCGATATCTCTCTTCTTGTTCAGATAATCCTTCTTTTTCTTCGCTAGATTTATAATAACAAGATTTACACAAATCATATTCTCCTGAATCTTCTTTACACATTTTACATTTCATGTTCTATTCACCTTACAATAAATCCAAGCTATTGTAGCAGTAGGAACAATATCGGTAAAAGGAAATAATTCTTCTATCAGATTACCTGTGGCGAAAGCATAATTCTTATACATTAAATAAACAATAACGGCTGAAATAGGAGCCCAAATTATATCAAAAATTTCACCAATAAAAGGAAAAAAGTATGAAGTCATTCCAACAAAATCAATAATTATACTAAAAACAAGATTACGAACAGTGGCATACCTGTTTTGTTTTATTATGCCTTTCTTCATTATCGTCCCTCAAAAATCTTTCTTACAGAATTAAAGTCCGCTCTTCTATTCGAGAGCTTCATTACCGCACCAATTAAGAAATTCAAAGATTCTTTCTTTCCGCCATTATATTCTCCTCGCAAAATGCATTTCATAAAAGACTAAACAATACAAGAGTTAATAAATTTACTCAAAGCGTTTCGCTCGCCCAAACCTTCACATTTTCTAAAATAGCCTGCTCAACAAAATTTCTTTATCTTAATATCTTTCTGCTTTGTCATATCCCAGAACAAGAATATTTTTATCAGAAACTTCTTTCGCAAAATCTAAAGCAACTTTTATCCCAGCATTTGCAGATCTTCCTAAATCTTGATAGCCAACTCCATTCCAATCATCTATTAAAACGACTTTATCCATCATTTTCTCAGCTTCTCTAATATGCGGAAAATCAATCATTCTTTTTAATCCGTCCTGATTCATCAGACCAGGATATTCACTCTTCCCAGATTTTCTTGGTTTATATCCAATTATCTTTATATCTGGATTATACCTTCTAAAAAACCTTCCAGGTCCAACGACACTTGACCCATTACCTATTCCCGCTACAAAAATATCTATTTTTGGAGAATGAAGCCCGCAAGTTTCAATTGCTATATCTTCTAAAGCACACAAAGTTACTTCATTATTAGCACCATCAATCCCCATAGAGTGATTTAAAAACTTTGCATAATATTTTCTTATATTTTCAAATATCCTTTCTTTAGTAAATCCCTGTATATCTTCCCCTGCAGGTGTTGGAATTATAATCCCCCCAACAGACTTTATTGCTTCAATTCTTTTTTGTTTTATTAAATCATCAGGAATCATAACATAGCAATTATAGCCTAATTCTCTTCCTACTCCCGCAAAAGAAACTCCAGCAGAACCAGAACTTGTTTCCAACACATTCATCCCGGGCTTCAGTCCCTTATTCTCTTCAAAATATTTAAACAATGCCAAATAAACCCTGTCATAATGACTTCCAAATGGATTATCGCACTCTCTTTTTATCCAAAGAGAATTGCCATTAGAAACGGATCCTGAATATCTTATAAGAGGAGTATTCCCAATCCTTCCTTTTAATTCTACATATTTCCTTACTCTTGAATCATCCATACTTATCATTCAACGATTTTAAAAGTGATTATATTGGAACATAAAAACCAGACCGATAATCAAGTCTAAACCGCAATGCCCCCCTCATTACACCAGAACTATCAATTCCTTCTCCGAATGCGAACCTATAATCATAAAATGGCTCATAATTAGATGATTCAACAGAACAAACTTGGGCAAACACTAATCCCGCCGTAAAATGAATATACGAAAAAAATAAATCCCCGTCTTTTCTTCTATTTAAATCATAAGAAGGATGCAAAAATTTATCACCCGGAGAAACACCGTTCTTTATCCAAAGAGCGGTAACCGGATAATCAAGAGAAACTAAAATATCTGAAACCTCATGGCCATGCCCATTATCATTACAAATACTCATACCTGATTTTATTAATACATCTAAACATTCTTGGATTTTCGTTTTATCTTGACTCATCTTATTACTCCTTTATAGTTACACGCACTATTAATATTATATAAACTTAACCCACCCCCCAGTGTTGTGTAAAGATAAGATTTAAAAAGCATAAACTCTAAACCTTATAATGGAAAATGAAATAATAACTTTTGAAAATTTATTAGTTAATATTGGACTAACAAAATCCGAATCTAAAATTTATTTAGCCCTATTGTCTTTAGGTAAAGCCGGGACAAGCCAAATACTTGAAAAGGCAAAAATAAACTCAGGTAAAATATACGACACACTAAACTCATTAAAAAACAAAGGATTTATCAGTGAAATAACAGAAAACAACAAAAAAAAATTTATGCCATCTGACACTAAAAAAGTACAAGAATATTTAGATAATAAAAATAAACAAATCATTAATTGCCAAACCACTTTTGACTCTTTATTACCAAAAATCTTAAGTCAAATAAAACCTCAAAAACAAAAAATCAAAATAGAGGTGTATACGGGATACGAAGGATATAAAATTGTTTCCCAAAAAGAAATTTCTTATTATAAAAAAAACGAAACGCTTTATGTCTTAGGAGTTCTCCCACCAGAAAAATATACAAAAGAAGTTGATTCTTATTTTATGGAAAATATTCAACCAAAAAGATTAATGAGTAAAATAAAAATAAAAAAGATATTTTCAGAAGAAGCAAAAAAATACAAACAATACATGGAAAGAAATGCAGAAGTAAAATATCTTCCCTATAATTCACCTGTTACACTCAATATAATAAGCAATCTGTCTATTATAGAAATATTCAGCGAAGAATTGATTATGATTTCGATAGAAAGTGAAGAAGTTGCAAAAAGCTTCAAAGAACAATTTAATGCAATGTGGAGAAACGCAAATTAACCCAAAATCCTCAACAAAACTTCTCTCGCTTGTTCTGGGCTTGCTCTTCTCTGACTTGCACGCATAACTTGTCCAAGTAAAAAGTTCAAAGATTCCTTTTTGCCAGATTTATACTCATCAGCTACTTTTTGATTATCAACTATTACTTTCTTAACAATTTCCTCAATTTCGCTTCCCTTAATCACGCCGATATCAGATTTCATCGTTTCCTTAACAGAGAAACTCTTCGGAACAAAACTATTCATAATTTGTTTAGCTTTCAAAACTGTAATCTCTCCCTTATCAACAAGTGAAATTAATTCCGCCAAGTGCATAGGTTTAATATCAACATCTTCATCCGACAAACTTTTCTTCTCATGATTTAAAATTCTCAATAATTCAATAGTTATCCAAGAAACATATTTAGACAAATCCACGCTCTTAGATATTTCTTCAGCAAAATCAACTAGTTCTAAATTTCTAACCAAAACATCTGCATTCGCTTTATCAACTTTAAATTTCTTAACTAATTTTTCAAGTTTTACAGACGGCATTTCAGGTAAATCTTTCTTAATCACTTCAATTTCTTTTAGATTCAAACTAATTGCTGGCAAATCTGGATCTGGAATAAATCTATAGTCAGCAGCATCTTCTTTTGAACGCATTTTAACCGTCTTTCCTTTAGCTTCATCAAACGCCAAAGTCTCTCTTTTTTGTTCAATTCCGTTAGCGTGATTTTCTAGCTGCCTAGCAATCTCGTAATCTATCGCTTTCTTTATTTTTTCCAAAGAATTCAAATTTTTCATTTCAACTCTATCGCCATATGTAGAAACATTAACGTCTACTTTTATTCCGCCGTTTAGCCGTAAAGCTTTAACGTAAGATAAAGAATGAACAACAGTTTTTAACCATAAAACGACTTGGTCAGATGCATGAAAATCTGGCTCAGTAACTATTTCTACCAAAGGTAAACCAGAACGATTATAATTTATTCCCCCCATTTCGGGATTCCACTGAGCAGGATCTTCCTCAAGATGACATTCAGTAATTCTAATTCCTTCAAACTTCCCATTCTCAGAACACGGAACCGCAAACGGACCAGAAATAGTATTTTGATAACCCTTTGGCAAATCAGCCCAATTGTAATGCTTTCTCTGCCAAACCAATTCCTTATCGTGATTTATCTTGCATCCCATAATCAAAGAAATTTGTATAATCTTATTCATCGCAGATTTGTTCGGCAACATCGGCTTACTTCCAGGTTGGCCTGTACAAATTGGACAAACTAAAGTATTAGCTTCAGCTTTCAAAAAATCAGTTTTACAAGTACAAAATAACTTTTCTTTCGTATCCAAATAACCATGAATTTCTAGTCCAATTTTCAAAGGGAATGCTTTTTGTTCTACTGCCATATAAAGTACTAATAATTAGGATTTAAGAACTTTTGGAAATTATAAACCTAACAAGAAAAATGATCTCTCCCAAAATCATCCGAATAACAAGCTCTTGTTTCTATACCTTTTCCAAAACGATGATGTTTTAACCCTAATGAAATTTCTAAAAAATCCACACACTTTTTTCTATCCATTTCCCCACCACAGTATCTCGGCAACCATTTAGGTTGATGAATATCTAAACCAGAATTATCTGTCGTCAAAATTAATCTTAAACCATTTCCAATTTGACCTCCAAACCAATACGCTTCTGGCGGTCCAAACTCCAGTTTATTAAACTCCCTAAAATCTACAAAATATGACTCTTTTGTCCAATACTCAAACATATCTAAAGGTAAACTAACACTCATAGATTGATTTAACCATTTAATCTGCTCAGAAGTTGGAGTAATCAATCTTCCCAACGGAATAGGTAATCTAGTTTCATTTTCCATTTAAACCACGACCTCCAAACTTATCAGCGAGACTTTGTCTCTGCTCTAAAACATACTGAACTTTAACCATGTAATCCCTCATTCCAGAAACATCAGTCGGTTCATCAATCCCGATATGAAGCCTAAAGGGCAGTTTCTGTAAACCTGCAAGAAATCTTAAATAAGTTCCTTCAACCTCATCGTCCGGAATTGTACTATACAACTTTTCGAGCCTATCCTTCGTAGCCATCTGTCGAATCCTATCTTTCGCCATAATATCTTCAATATAAAACATAATATCGAGTGACCTTCTACTGCAACCTTTTGCCGTTGGAAAAGGATCATTCTCTACTTGATGCATTCTTTTGTCAATAACTTCCGCAAGTTGATCATCAGTATATCTCGCACAAGCCCTAAAAGACGCAAGCGCTGCTTCGGGAACTTTCTCATTTTCATACCAAGGTTTTTCATTCATTTTTATTTTAGAATTCTAACGCGATTCGAAACGATCACCTATAAAAAATACTAAAATCTTAAGTTAATAAACATTTTGAATAACTAGCTTAAGAAAAATTATAATAACAAAAAGTTAGGAGTTCCAGAATCATTTCCTTTCCTTACTAAATCTATTTGACTAATTGCTTGAGCAGCTTTAGGAGAAATCTTTAAGTTCTTAAGACCTAAAATAGCATCATGTGCAGATAATAATTCCTCTTGTTTGTCCCCATATGAAAATAAAAATCCACCGGCGTGATCAATAAGACCATCTCGATAGAAAGTATTAAAAGTAAGATTAGCAAGACCAACATCAAAAAGTCCCTGTTTTTTATACTTAACCTCTATATTTCGTTCATTGGAAGAAATGCTCCCTTCATCAAATCTACTAAATCCTATCTGAGGAGTATAAACTCCCTCTAAAACTTCTACAATTCCACCATAAGAACGTTTCAAATATTCGACACGCTCAGATTCAACAGAAGGTAATTCCATTTCGAAAGTATATGAAAGCCTTTCAAATTGCCTAGAACCAACTTTATATTCAAAATCCGCACCCGACAAAACAATCGCAGGCACAGCTACAACCTCTGCTTGTGGCTCTGCTCTCCTTCGAAAACGAAATAAGTCTAATAGTACCATAATTAGAGAAACAAAAAAGCCTATTTAAATCTTTAGTTAGATAGTTATTTTAAAGTAGTAACACTATAAACATTTTTATCTTATTCTTCTCAAACCTTCTTCAATCATTCTTCTAGAAGCAGCGTCATATCTTCCTATGCATTCGGAAGAACCACCGAGGCCATCTTTTAATCTTCGCGGACAAAATGTCTTCTACAATCTTCAGCAACAAGATCTTCATTATAAATAGGATTACAAACACCGATTACATCTTCAACCCCCACATATCCTAAATCTTTCATAAAAAATATTAGAAATTATAG
>JBAXEZ010000056.1:0-7093 GCA_037140195.1 archaeon | reverse complement strand
AAAGATGCAGATCAATGGCTAATACCTAGGGATTTACATTCGAGAAACGAGTGCTTAGCAGAAATAGGAAGACTTTCCACTTTAATTTGCTCTGACAACCAAGTAGTCCGCTCTTTAGCGAGTGGTTCCTACGACTTTCCGAAAGAAGTTTTGGCTTACTGCTAAAATTTTTTCAAAAAGAGGTTTTTTATTTTTTTATAAATATTTTTAAACCATATTTCTCTGCAAAGAGCATGGAAATCAAGAGAGGACAAATTTTTATTTTAACCGGTCCTTCTGGTGTTGGAAAAACAGAAATTCTTAAAAGACTTTTAGCAAATCCTTCCTTAAATCTTCAAAGAGTTATAACTTGTACAACGAGAGCAAAAAGGGAAGGAGAAATCGACGGAAAAGACTACTTTTTTATTTCTAAAGAACAATTTCTTAAAGAACTTAAAGAGAATAAATTCTTTGAACACGCCGAAGTTTACGGAAACTATTACGGAAGTAGAAAAGACGAAGTTGAAAAAATCCTACACACTGGAAAGAACGTTATCTTCCAACTAGATCCGCAAGGAGCTGAAAATCTCAAAAGAATGGACGAACATTGCAAAGTAATTTTCATTAAAGCAGAAAACCTAGATTCAATGAAAGATAGATTATTGGGAAGAAACGCAGATTCAGATGAAGCTCTAGCAAAAAGGCTAGCAGCCGCACAGAAAGAAATAGATAATTCCGCACAATTCGATTTTGTAGTAACAAATTATACTGGAAAATTAGGCGAAGCTGTTAGAGATATTGAGAAGATAATTGAGAATAGCTAATTAAAGCACTCGAAGTGTTATTGGTGTAGGTTCGGTAACTTCACTTACAAATTCTAAACCTGGATGTGCATTAGCTGCTTTCTGAGCAAACCCTAAAGCAAGTTCATTTACCTTCTTTGTTAATACAGAGCAGTTTTCACTCCTATCGATAGGTGCAGTACCTAGCGGCATAGCAATTTTAAACTCTCTTCCCACGCCGATGACATATCCGCTGTCCATCGCCATAGGTATAACATATATTTCTCCAAACATTGAGGTATTTACTCGTTCTACTGAGCCGGTTGTTAAAATATAGGGAATTAAAGGACACACTTTCTCATGGTTGTTTCTTAAATATACTTTTCCTGCCATATTTTAATCTAATTTTAAACATTCTTAAATCTTTCTATTTGTAGTTACTTAATAAATACAGCAATTCACAGAACTTTTCCAACTAAAAGTTTAAATAACTACAAAACAAGAGATAACTATGGCAAAAAACGAACAATTAAGCCCAGAGGAAAGACTAGAGTTAATTAAAAGCGTAGCAGATGGCGGAGAATTAATTGGGGAAGATGAATTATTAGAATTACTTAAATCTGGGAAAGAACTTGTTGCCTACGACGGATTTGAACCTTCTGGAATTGCGCATATCCCTTTCGGGTTATTAAGAGCAGAAAATTTGAAAGTCATGCAAAAAGCAGGGGTTCACTTTAAACTTTGGCTTGCAGATTATTTTGCTTTTATTAATAACAAATTAGGCGGAGATTTAGCTAGAATAAGAAAAGCCGGAGAATATTTTATTGAAGTTTGGAAAGCATGTGGCGTAGACACTAGCAAAGTAGAAATAATCTGGGCATCTGATAGAATGAATAAACTGGTCTATTGGGACAGAGTACTTAAAATTGCAAAAGAAACAACCCTAAATAGAACTATGAGAGCAACGACAATTATGGGAAGAAAAGAAGGCGAGTTACAAACAACTGCACAACTATTTTATCCCGCTATGCAAGTTTCAGACATATTTGAATTAGATGTAGATATTTGCCAACTCGGTTATGATCAAAGAAGAGCTAATATTCTTGGTAGAGAAGTTGCTGAAAAACTAAAGTGGAAAAAACCAGTAGTAGTATCTCATCACATGATTATGGGATTACAAGGAGTACAACCAGGACAAGATAAAGAAGAGCAAATTATAGCGAGCAAGATGAGCAAGAGCAAGCCAGATACCTGTATCTATATGCATGATAGCGAAGAAGACATTAAAAGAAAAATCGGCAAGGCATATTGTCCTGAGAAAATTATTGAAGGTAATCCTCTATTTGACTACTTAAAATATTTGATTTTCAAGAGATATAATAAACTAAAAATAGAAAGACCCGAAAAGTTTGGCGGAAACTTAGAGGTGAATTACGAAGAGTTAGTCAAAGTCTACGAAAGTGGAAGTTTACATCCTATGGATTTGAAAAACACAGTTTCTAAGTACATGAACGAGATGATCAAACCAGTAAGAGAATACTTTGAAACAAACAAAAAAGCAAAAGCACTTTACGAGGAAGTAAAGAAATATTCTATCACTAGATAAATAATTTTATTTTCTAATCTCTGGCAAGCCAAGTCTTTTAAACATCACGCTAAAGTCTTCATATTCTTTTATAAAAATCGGGACATTTAAATCTCTCAATGTTTGAATATGTTCCTGATTAGAAATTCCATGAGTATAAACAATACAAGGCATCTCTGGTCGTCTTCTTCTAGATTCTCTAGCTAAGAACGCTGCACCCCACTCTGAAGAAATATCTTGCATATCTGTATATCTTGGTAAAGAACCATCATAAACAGCACAGTCTGCCTGTCCTGCGACAATTTCTCTCTGTGCATCAACACTACACAACGCACGAATCACTTCATGCCCGTTTTGTTTAAGTAAACTAGTCAAGTGACTTACATCTCTGTCCGTATCATCTGCAATAAGTACTTTCGCCATAAAAATCTTCAGAAATTAGAGTTTAAGTATTTAATGTTCATTCTACAATCCTAGCATCTGAATTATATCGCCAACTCTATTTTCATCTTTGATAAAAACTGGAACATCCAAGGAATATACTATTTCTCTCAAAGCACCTTCTAATCCGCTAGTATGAAAAACAAACTTAACATTTGGAAATAATTCCTTAGTTTCTTTCGCAAGCAGGATTCCACCTCTTTCTGCAGAAACTTCACAGTCATCCTTATATCTTGGCATCATAATGTCATAAATCGCACAATAAACGTCTTCTTCGCCTAATCTTCTTTGAGCATCCGAACTACAAGAACAATAAATTACCTCATGTCCTCTAGGTTTAATCGCTTCAATTAAATGCTCTACGTCCTCTCTGCTTTTGCCATAAAAATCTTCAGAAATTAGAGTTTAAATAACTAATCATGTACTTCATTCTCTGCAACCATTTCAGTAATGAACTTTAATCTAGACGCGATAACTTCCCCATTAAAGCAAGCAGTTCCTCTTAGCTCATCAGGTCTAAACAAAGCATAGGCTCGTTCATCACATGCAACATAGTTCTTATTTAAATTCCTAAAATCTTCTGTTGTGCGTGCTACTGAAATCCCATAACGTGCAAAAACTGATCGACCATACCTTAAATCTTCTTCCTGAACAAGGACGTTAAACATAATGCCTCTTTCCCATGCACCTTTTATCTTTGCAGAAACAGCAGAATCCATCCATAACGGATGTGCTAAGCTTTTACAGAAAACATTTACTTCCTTTGTTGCCATTGAAATCAATCCAGAAGTAACTATTCGGGCATGTGAAAGTCCTTCAAAATCTAGTATCTGAGTAGAATTATCTGCTATTAGGCGGGTAACTAGCGTATTATAGAATTCAAGCGAAGATTCATTTTCCATAGTATTCAGCCTTTCAAATTAACATTCGTTTAAAAGCTTTTAGCATATTTCACTTACACGCAGCCCTAACGTTCTCGCTCAATTTGAATGATATAATTCCATCATTAAAGCACGCAAAACCACTATGTCCTGCTGGCTTAAATAACGCATACGCCCTATCATCTGAAACGATAAAGTTACCTGCCTGAATATCGCACTCTACATAAACAACGGGGACTTTATAGTGAGAAAAGACCGATTCAATATATTTTGGAAATTTTTCCTCAGCCAAAATATTAAACGAAACACCTCTTCTCAGAGCACTACTTAGACTAAAAGAAACATCTTTATTCAACCATATTGCCTGTGCAAGGTTTTTATGAAAAATATCTACTCGCTTATTAGCCATAGAAATTAATTTTGAAGTAACAATTCCAGAAAATCCGAGTCCTTCAAAATCGAGTACGTGTGGAGCTCGAGCTTCTATTAAACCATCAACTAAAGACTCATAAAAGTCTAGCACATCTTTAGATTTACTCATCGTAACATCTACCATTAATTTTAATTTATAAATTTTTATGGCCTAGAGTTATTTATTCCGTTCGCATAAAGTCTGGTCTTTTTAATATTTTCAAAATTTCTATAGAGAATTAGTTAAGGATTTTATATATTCATAATGTTTTGTTTGATCGTCTGGACGCCCGCCCTTTACAATAACTCGCCATCGATGAGAATGAGAGTTAAGATCGACAATATATGTTAAACTATCACACCTAGCAAATTGCGAACCTCCCGTCATTCTTCGAGCAGAATTATTATAGTAATCTCTAGCTTCGTTTAAATCATATGTGCACATTGAATCAACAGAGAAACGATCGCCACTTTGATCATGGGGGTGATCACTAATTGTCAAGTCATAAATAGTTGAAGGGTAGCTGCTTGGTAGTCTTGCCATAAAAAAAGCGAATGCTTGTGGAGATAATTTTGCTAATTCTCGTTCAGAAGTAGTTCTTTTATCTATTGCAAAAATACTTTTTAGGCGTGGTTTTGATGCCATAAATTCGGTAGATTCTAAACAATATTTAAATCTTTCTATCTTTGTCAAAAAATTGAGCCTAATGCAATTTACTCAGTTCTTAAAAAATCGGGTCGCTTCAATATCTGATCTAACTTAGCCTGATTAGAATCAACGTCAGACATTCCAATAACTTCCATAACTTCCGAATTACCGACGTGGAAATCCGTCTTATTAATTTTCAATTCTCTCATTAACTTCTGTCTAAATGGCAAAGAAACGAGTACCTTTCCTTCACTTAAATCAGATATTCTTTTAGCAAGTATAACTCCATTTCCTAAATTAGTATAAACTAGCTTTCCACCAGCTAAAGAAGAAACCATCTCTCCGGAGTTCAAACCAATATTAAATCTAATTTTATCTTTGAATTTTTTATTATACTCATCTAATTCTCTTTTTATTTTCCAAGCTGCTTTAGCCGCAATCATTTCATTTTTATCAGTCTTTGTAACTAAAGGAGAATAGATAATTAGCATATGTTGTCCTCTGAATTCCATAACTCCAAATTTGTCCTTAGCACTTGAAAGGATATCGTTAACCTTATTTCTTGCTTCCATTCCGAGTGTAGCGTAATTCTTCACATTCACAGCAACAACCGAGCATAAATCCTTATTTCCTTTTACTGTAGTGGCTGATTGTGCTTCATTTACTATTGGATTAGCCAAATTTAAGAATTGCTTTTTCTGGAAAGCTCGCCTACTAACTTCATTCAAATCTTCATCTTTCATCTCTCTCTGTGCTCTTTCTTGCGCTCTTGCATGATAATCGTACGTTCTCAAATGTCTAAACTTCAAGAAAATGATTACAGCAGCAATAATTAATATCAAAGAGATAAACATCCAAACCAAAGGATACTGTTCAAACATTCCAATACCAGTCCAACTACCCACCGAAACTGCACGTCCAGTCAAACTTAATTGTTTTGTTGTTGCGAATCCTCCAATTTGTGCAATAACGCTATAGATTCCGGTAGGTGCACGAAGACTATATCTTTTTTCTTCCCCTAAACCTAGTTTAACTAAAAGGGTCTCAGTTTCATTTCCAATTGTAACATTTAAACTATCTTCATAGGGCACATTACCAATATTTTCTACGGAAACCATTGCCAAATCTTCTAATAAAACAATTGAGATATTTGGAACTGCTTTAACACTAAATAGTTTTTCTACAGAAAGATTGCCAATAACTGCTGTTAAGATATAATTTCCAGGTGCTGCATTACTTGCAAAGTTTAATATCCCGCTAGTTCCGGAAGGAACACTGAAACTGTTCTGTTCATTTTTTGGTGAGATATACTTTACTAAAACACTTCCAGGCATTCTTACTCCGGATTGATCAGTTAAATCGACGGCAAAACTATAATTTTGATTTGGCAATGCTTCAAAACTGCTCAAACCAATTTCTAACTTTGTAGGAACTTGTTTAACTTCATAATAAACTGCTGTTTTTTCCTGATTTAAAACTCCATTTGCATCACTATCAAAGACATAAAATACTAATTCATATTTTCCTGCAGATGCATTGTTATCTACTTTAAAAGAATTAGAAGCAATTCCTTTTTCCACCTTTCCCTTAAAACTTGCAGAACTTGTGACTTCATAATTCCCATTTAACAAAACTCCATTTGCTTTTTTAGCGTCGATAGAAACTAAAACGGTTTCTCCAGGATTATAAGCAGTTTTGTCTATTTTTGCATTTAAAGAAATATCTTCAGTTAACAAGAAATGATTAGAAGAAACAGTCTCTTTTCCTAGAAAAGATTCAATGTAGCAATCACCAGATAAAGAACCAATATACTCTTTTGTTAGAATTATTTTATGATTTATTTTTTGAACAACACTTGCAGAAAAAGCACCCTCTGCAGGAGATATTTTATATACATTGACAGAATTATTTTCACAAATTAAGTTTATTTCAAAACTTCCAGACACTACCGACGGATTAACTGTAACTGTAGTAATAACCATATCTCCAAAATTATAAACTTCAAATGGTTGCGTAATTTCAATACTTGCAGAAACATAAGCAATACTAAATAGTAAAACTAAAATTAAATTTAGACATAGCTATAGATGAACATTCCACCATAGTTCTTCTAATAGCCGTAACCCACTTACAATACCTCAATCTTTTAAATGAATTATATTTTTCTAAAACAATTTCTTCAACTTTAGTTTCTTCAACTTCTTCTTCGATAAAACCAATGATTGATTTGAGTTGTTTAATCATGATCTCGATAGATTTTTCAAGTGCCGCTCGAGGAGTAAGAGTACCGTCAGTCTCAACAAATAAACGTAGTTTATTGAAATCAGTTCGATTGCCAACACGCATATTTTCCACTTCGTAATTA
>JBAXEZ010000055.1:0-7121 GCA_037140195.1 archaeon | reverse complement strand
TTCTTCAAAGCTATCAGCATCATTGCCGGTTTTCTTCTGAAAAACAAATCAAAGTGATCTTCGTGTTCTACCATTTTAATATATAGGTTGTAACCTATATATCAAAGTTGTAATCTGCTTTTAAAGCTTTCTGGAGTTTTTCGTCCACGAGAAGTAGATACAAAATATGGCGTTGCACGAAAAGTCAAACACAAAATTAACGATGTAACGGAAAGTCTATTTAAAAAGTATTTTATTATCGGTGTT
Source organism: archaeon (assembly GCA_037140195.1). Taxonomy (GTDB): domain Archaea; phylum Nanobdellota; class Nanobdellia; order Pacearchaeales; family GW2011-AR1; genus CABMGO01. The sequence continues at coordinate 6,875 of JBAXEZ010000055.1, read as the reverse complement.
TTCTTTATTAAAGTCAATATGAATTTCTCTTTCATAAATCTCTGCAACAAGACAGCAAATATTATGACAAAGAAATTTAGTTAATAGTTCATTTCTTTGAGCAATAAAATTTTTAGATTTAAGAAATTCCCCGAGCCTCATCTTAACCATACTGAATACTGTTTCAACATTACTTCTCTTATGGTAACTTTCTAGAAAAATATGTCTCTTGCTTCTGAATAGATTATACATTTTTGTCCAAATCTCCGGAGATGTTTTTGGATTAGGATTTGTATTAGATTTGAAAGCAATAAAGGGAACAGCGTTCATTGCATCAATTAGTTGAAATATTTTTCTTGAGTTGTATGCTTTGTCTCCTGATATCTCTTTTGGAGAAAACATCATCATGGGCTCTAATAATTTTGGAACTTGTTTAACATCAGATTCATTTCCATAAGTTATTTCTGCAGAGCAGATAACATTAGTTCGTGTTCCAATACAGACATGCCCCTTTACATAATTTCTCCATTCTGTCTTTGGACCATAAAATCTTGTTCTCATCCATCTCTCATACTGATAACTGCCGAAACCACTACTGTCTAAACTATATGCATCTTCTAGTTCCTTTAATGGCAATGCAGAAATAGTAATTAATTTTTGCAATAGTTCATAAGTAGCTTCTTTGTTAAAAAATGGGATTAATGCATCAAGAGTAATATATTTACGCAACTGTTTCAAGTCATTACGCTCTCTTCCTTGGTAGCAGAGTCGCTCTGAGCCGCCGAAATCTATATCTTCTTTTAATGCAAACCGCCCTGCGATCTTCAATGCATAATCTCTTAATCCCCTTAGGAAATCTTTACTTAGGTCTAAACATACTTCTCTTCCTCCGATATTATATCGTTTTACATCGTCCTCTTCTGGGTTATATTTTGAAGAACATCTTCCGCCATTTTCTAAAACCTTTGGACCTCCATCTCTTCGTCCGAGTTTGTAAGTAATTATTTCGATAGCTGTTTCTAAATCTGGATGAAAGAATGAGGGCACTTCTGAACCCAAGTTATCGACTACTCTCTTTTTACATGAAGCATAACTTTCTTCACTTATTATTTCTTTGAATTGCTCAAACACTTGATTATCAGTACAAACTTTTCCTATTACTTTTTCTCTTTCAATTTGATTTTGTGTTTTGTTTTCCATTTTGTTTATTTAAGTGTTTATTATGTAACTACTTATTAATAATTACAATAGTAAGACATATATAAAACCTACATACCCCCCAGTGGGCACCAATAACAAGATTTAAATAAGGCTAGATATACACAATAATATGTACGAAGAAATATTAAAAGAAATAGGATTGACAAAATCAGAGATAGCTGTATATTTTGCATTACTTGATTTGGGGGCATCTACAACAGGACCAATTATAAAAAAAGCAGAAATAGCATCGGGTAAGGCATATATAATATTAAATACTCTTGCTCAAAAAGGTCTTGTCACATATTCTATTACGACTGGTAAAAAACACTATCAAGCAAAAGATCCAGAGAGATTAATAGACTATATTAAAGATAAAGAAAAAGACTTAAAACAAAAAGAAGAAAAATTGAGAGAAATCTTACCAAATCTTAAAATAAAATATGAAGAGAAAAAACATAATTCAGTTGCAGAAGTTTTCGAAAGCAATAATGGATTCTTTACTTTTTATGAAAGTATATTGAAAGAATCCAAGAAGGGCGACACCATCTACGTAATGGGAGTATCAATGACTGCATATGAAAAATTTAATGCCTATTTGCTAGATTGGAATAAAAGAAGAGTTTTGTTGGGGATTAATCTAAAAATAATTTATCATCAAGATTGTAGGGTCTTTGGAAAGTCAAGAGAGAAAATGAGGTTAACAGAAGTAAGATACATGCCGAAATCAATAGAAACACCAACATGGATTGATATTTTTGAAGATTATATTGCAACAATAAATATTCATGGAGTGCCAATGGTTTTTCTTATGAAAGACAAGGATTCTGCGGAGTCTTATAAAAAGTATTTTGACATGGCTTGGAAAGCGTCAAAGAAATAGCATTGAAACTAGTTTCTCCAAAGACTAGATAATAAAGCATTCTGTTCAATATTTATGAAAATTAAATTTATAATGGAGGTAAAAATATGAAAACTTGGATAATTGCGAGTGCTGTGTTGGTTTTATTAGTAGTTGGGATTTTCGGAGCTAATGCTCTGGTGTCAAATTCTACTACAGATATTCCGACTTTAACGAAAACAGGCTGCGGAAGTTGTAATGGTAGTTGTACTGCTGGGAATAACTGCGGTTTAAGTTCGTGTGGTGCTGCAAATGGTGGAGAATGTACTTGTGGAAAAACTGCTTCGTGTAATGGAAGTTGTAGTTCTGGAAGTTCGTGTGGTTCTGCTGGATGTGGCGTAGCACAAGGTACTGGTAGCTGTGGTTGTAAAAAGTAACTAAACTATTAGAAATTTTTTATTTTTTATTATATTTTCTAGTATAATTATTTTTATAAGGTGTTCTTTGGTTTTATCATAATGTTAAAACGAGTCTTGCCTTTCATTGTGGGGATTTTTATTACAGGTAGTGTTTTTTCTGAGGACTTATTTTCTTGGTATTTACAATCGGATACTAATGTAAAATGGATGAATTTTTCTCCTTCTCTTGGTTTTTATGAGAGTATAGATTTTGGTGAAAAGAAAGAATCATTTGTTAATAATTATACTCGTCTTTTGGGGGATAGGATTGGAGGTTCTAGGATTGCAGTACACAGAGATATTTCTCGAGATGATAAGTTTAATTACGAACGTTCTATGACTCATACATTAACTACTACCGTTATTGAGCGGTATGAACTTGCCGCAGAGGTAAAAAGAATAGCAGAATTAGTCAAAGATAAAGTTACTGTTGAAAGACCTGTTACTTCTAGTCTTTCTCCTAAACGTTCTTTGAAAATAGCTGTACGCCCATCTGTTAAAGGAGCGAACTTTACTGGTATTGGTGCTGAAGTTACTTTAAGAAATGCTGAAAGGGATTCTATTGCATCGGTTAGGATTTATTCTGAATATGCCGAGCTTAAGGTCCCTCTTGGAAATTTTTTCGATAGAAGGGACGAATTAGAAATTTCTTTAGGTGAACCTAAACCTCATGTTTCATTGGGTGCAAGAGTTCGTTATGATGGTACTAGTAATACTTTTATTGGTTATGAAATCCCACTTAAATAGTCAGATTGATTGATATAATTGTTTCTTTATAGAATTAAACAAGTTTAGCCGTACATAAACTTTCTTTCTTTCTTATCTCTTCGTTGAGCTCTTAAATTTCTTTTTCTGATTTTTCCTCGAATTCTTGATTTTGGCATTTTAATGTCTCCTTTTATTTGATTCCATTTTGAGTTTATAAAGTTGACGTTTTTGCCTTTGGGTGTGATATTTATATTATGCACAAGAATAAAGTTTAAAAATAGACATTTATATGCATAGGCAGGTGAAAAAAAGATGGGAAGTTGTTTAGATTTAAGAAAATATCAGGATGGAGAATCTATCGAAGAGGCTTTTGGTAAAATTCTTTCTGGAAAATCGGGTTATAAACCTATTATCGAGAGAAGGATTGATCCAGTAAAATGTCCTAAATGTGGTATGATGATTGTAAGCGACAAGAAATTTTGCCCTGGTTGTGGTGAAAAAGTTGTTAGAAAGGCTACTTCTGTTAAATGTGCTAAGTGTAGCGAGTTTTTTGAAGACGAAGATGTTTTCTGCGGTGGTTGTGGCGCTAAAAGAGAATGAGTAGCGTAAAGAATTACACTTGCTTAAGACGTTATATTGGTATCTGTGGTGATGGATGTGCCGATGATTTGAAAAATGCGTTGTGTCCTAACTACTATCCTTGTCATGTTATCGGTACTTCTGCTGTTGCGGAGCAACCTTGGAGAGCAAGGGAAATACAGTCAGAATTACTTAGGAGATTGGAAGATTTGCAAAAACCTATAAAGAAATCGGAGCCCATTGCTAAGCCAGAATTGGTCCCCGCGTGATTGTTTTCGATAAACTTAAAACGTCTTAATTCTAGCTATTTTATGATGCGAAGTCGTCAAGGGCGTTTTTCGAATAGTTTCGAGCTGTTAGCTCGATCGAAAAAACCCGATATCGGTAACTCGATTAACTCGTTACCTTGCGATTTTTCAATTCAAATAAACATTAGTGAACATATCGCAAAATGAGATTAGCAATTATTAAAAAAGAAAAATGTAAGCCCTTGCTTTGTGCAAAAGAGTGCATGAAATGCTGTCCAATAAATAAGAAAGGCGAGGAATGCATTACTATTGCGGAGAAAGCTTCTATTGATGAAAAACTTTGTATTGGATGTGCAATCTGCGTTAAACGATGTCCGTTTGAGGCGATTGATATTATTAATTTACCTGCAGTTAAAGAAGAAAATCTGGTTAATCGTTTTGGACAAAATGGATTTGCATTATATGGTCTGCCTTTGCCAAAAAAAGGAAGTGTTCTTGGACTACTTGGACGAAATGGTATTGGTAAATCTACTGCTGTGGAGATTCTTGCCGGAAAATTAATTCCTAATTTTGGAAAGTTTGGAGAAGATAAAGTGACTATACAAGAACATTACAAAGGAACTGAGTTTGGAAAATATTTTGATTCTTTAGGAAAAGATGTTAAAGTAGCATACAAGCCTCAGAATCTATCTTTCTTATCTGTCAATTTGAAAGTTATAGATTTATTGAAACAACGTGGAGACGAGAAAACTATAAAAGAACTTACTAAAGAATTGCATGTGGATCATTTACTTGAAAACACTTTAAGTAAACTTTCTGGAGGAGAATTACAGAAGATTGCGATTTTAGCTTCTTGTTTAAAAGATGCTGATTTATATTTCTTCGATGAGCCTTTGGCTTATTTAGACATTGTTGAAAGATTAAGAGTTTCGGAATTTATTAGAAAGATTGCAGAGGGCAAAACGGTAATTGTTATTGAGCATGATTTATTAATCTTAGATTATTTAACAGAATATCTGAACATTGTTTATGGTGTTCCGGGAGCCTTTGGACTCGTTTCTGGTGTTAAATCTTCTACTAATGGGGTAAATACATATCTTGACGGATTTATTCGAGAAGAAAATCTGCGAATCAGAGATTCTTCTTTAAGTTTTAATTTTACAAAGAATCAATCAGTTGCGGGAAGACAGATTTCTGAGTGGCCTGCTTTTTCTAAAGAATTAGGAAACTTTAAGTTTAGTGCAAAAGCGGGAGCGATTAGAGAAAATCACGTTATTGGGATTCTTGGTAAAAATGGAACTGGAAAAACAAGTTTTGTAAAATGTTTAGCTGGCTTTGAGGAAGTTGTGGTAGGAGGAGTAAAGCAAAAGTTAAAGTTGGACTTGAAGATTTCATATAAACCTCAGTATTTATTCGCAGATTCTAGAAAATTGGATGATAATCAGGCTGCTTCGCAGAATACTGAAGAATTTGTTAGAGATGTTATTTTTAGAGAAAAAATTTCAAAGAATATTGCGTCAATGTTTAGTTTGGAAGTTTTATACCATAAACAAATAAAGACTTTATCTGGTGGGGAATTACAGAGATTTTCAATTGCTAGATGTTTAGCAAAAGAAGCAGATATTTATTTGATTGATGAGCCATCTGCATATCTTGATGTGGAAGAAAGAATCTCATGTGCGAAAGCAATTAAAGAGATAATGATTCAAACTGGAAAGACTGCTTTTGTTGTAGACCATGATTTATTATTGATTTCTTATCTGGCAGATTCTGTTATTTTGTTTTCTGGTCAGTCTGGAATTGAAGGACATTCCTCAGAAGTCCATGGGTTTGAGAAGGGAATTTCTGAATTATTAAAGCAACTCGATATTACTTTAAGAAAAGATAAAGAAAGTGGTAGGCCTAGAATAAATAAGAAGGGAAGCGTTTTAGATCGTGAACAGAAGGAAAGCGGAAATTATGCTGAGTTTTAATGAGTTTCTTTCCAGATTTGTCTAAATAATTTTAAATCTTCTTCTGTTTTTTCGATGTCTTGGGTAACTTCTAAAATTACTTCTGAATTTTCTGGTAGTATTCTAATAACTTTATTTAAATCTATATTTGATTCGCCAAAACTTATATGAGTTGTGTCATCTGGAAGAGTTTGCCCACCTAGGTGAATTTGACTTGGGTTAAGTTTTAAAAATTGTTCAATGAAGCTGTAGGGTTCTAGTTTGTTTGTGATTGCTGCAGAGATTGCATGGTTTATATCAAAACAAAATCCTTTGTTTGTTTTGGTGAGAAATTCTTCCATTTCTTCTGGCGTTGAACCAAGAAAGATTCTATTTTCGTATCTGCCCGGCATATTCTCGAGTATTATTCTCTTGTCTTTTATATTTTTTAGAAGATTAATTGAATTTTCTTTTGAACAGTTTTCGTTTTCTATTTTTCCGGGATGCACTACTATTCTATCTGAATTACAAAAGTTTGCAACTTCTATTGCGGTTTTTATAGCTATTATACTTTCTTTTTCTTTTGTTTTATCTGCTGGATTTATATCAAATCTTTCGTGTTTGCAGTGGACTACTATATTTTTTCCCTTAAGAAATTCTTCAGAAGTTATACCAAGTATTTCGATTAAATCTACTTTGTTTGTGAAATGTTCTATATATTCCTGGCCATCATATGTTTTTACACCAATTTTCATAATTCTCAATATTTGATGGGATTTTTAAGTTTATGTTTAATGGGCTGCTAAGATTTAAAAAGAATCAAACTATCTAGTTTATATGTTTAATAAAAAGCCTTTAATGTGTGCAGGAATTAGTGCAATTTTATTGGTGTTTATATCTCTAATTTTTACGGCGGTCAATGTTGTTTTCC
>JBAXEZ010000054.1:0-7128 GCA_037140195.1 archaeon | reverse complement strand
CGTTTTACCGACCATCTTTGACATGTTTTCATACTCAAATTTACACCATTTCCAAAGTTTTGGTTCTAAGTGTTCAATCACAAAAATATTTTTCATAATAACTAACTGTTTTAAGGATTTTTAAAGATAATTGTAGATACTAAATTTGTTACTACTTAAAAGATACGCTAAGTACAAAGGTTTAAAAACCTAATTTTTAGACTAATAATATGCCAAACAAATTAGTAATGATAGTAGAGGATGATGACGTAATTAGAGGTATTGCTAGAAAAATAGTTGAACGTCAAGGATATAATGTGGATGATTTTGCGCATGGATTAGCTGCATACAGAAAATTAGTAGAACTTCATACAGAAGGAAAAACAAACCATTATAGAATGATTCTTAGTGATATTGATATGCCCGAAATGGATGGCATTGTATTTGCAAGAGAATGTTCTAATCTAGCCGAAAAAACACCTGTTGTTCTAATGACAGGAAGACCTAGACCCGATTATCCGGTAAATGTTAAAGAAGTTCTAGAAAAACCATTCGGGATAACAGAATACAAAAGAATACTCGAAACTTATGCACATTTAAGAGCTTAATTCTTTTCAGCACTTTCCGCTTTTTGTATGTTAGTTCTGTTTTTCTCAAAAAATTCTATTGCCTCAGCTAACGCTTTGTTTTCTGGTTTCTTCGCATATTTATGGATGTCTATTTTTTTAGTATAAGCTTCACATGCTTGAACTAATGCTTTTGCACCTTCCTGTGTTCCTTTTGGATGTGCATGACAACCAGCACCCATTGTTGTAATAAAGTCTATTCCGCCCATTACATCAATAAATGGCTTTAGCAAGGTAGGATTTAGTCCTCCAGAAATGATAGGACAACATTTTTTCATTCCCCTCCAGGAATCGTCTTCTAAAATAATATGATGTGCATGATCCTGATGAATTAATTTTATAAAATCTTTATCAATTTCCGGAACTTTCCCCCAGGATTGAGTAAAAAAATGCCCTTTTTCCAGTAACCCTAAAATATTTTTTGCAGCAGTAACGTCTTCTTCTGGAGAGCCAGCCATTTTTCCAACGCCAGCAGTTCCTGTATGGATTCCTGAAGCACCTGCTAATCGTGCAAACTTTGATAGAACTAAAACGGAAAATCCGAACGGATTTTCTGGACGAGTATAAGCACCATGCGAGGCTCTGTGAAAATGAATAAATACGTCAGGATATTTTCTTCTTAACGTTTGAACTGCCATCCATCCCGCAGTAATTCCGTCTATTAAAAATGCGTAACTGCCTTTCTCAAAACCTGCTTTTCGAATCATCTCACATCTTTCAATCATAGTGTCATAATCAGAAGCAGAAACATTAAAAGAATGAACTTTCTTTTTACCAGTTTGTTTGACCGCCTTATCCATTGCTTCTTTTACATGAGCAACCATCTTATCATACGGACAGAAATCTTGATTTGCTTGAGGCTCGTCGTTCTTTACAAAGTCTCCACCACCCACCCAGAAGTCATAACATACTTCTGCATATTCTGCAGATGTTAAACCCATTTTAGGTTTTATAATAGTCCCTAAAATTGGACGACCATAAACTTTTAAATATTTTCGCATGTCATCAATTGTATAGCCAGGGCCATCATACTGCTCTAACATTGCAGGAGGAAACCAAACATCTAGTAGTTTTAATGCAGATACTTCTTTCATTCCCAAAACGTTTCCCACAACGTATGTCAAAATATTCTGAACATTTCCAACTCGATCAAATAGTCTCCAAGGGTATGCAATCCAAACTAGTTCTTTTTTCAGGTCAATTTTATAGACGAGAGCATTTAAGTCTCTAGAAAAGGGAGTTTCGGTCTTTACTGGAAAATTTGTGCCTGTAGATGACTCTGCAGCGATTTCACAAGCAGCTTGTAGGAAACTTAGAGAGTTACCAGGACGTAAATTAAAAATACAAAGCAAATATTCTCCATTTTGAGGATTTTTTAAGTCTAGACCGCAATATGCTAATTGATGCTCATTTAAACTAGAAAGAAGTTTATCTAGTTCACTCTTTTTTTTGATTACTTTTTTCATATTAGTTTTTTAGTCTATTCCAAATCATAGAAATAGCTACTGCAATTAGTACAACGGGAATCCAAGGAATGCTAACGTTAAGATATCCTAAATCTTGTGCTAACCAAGCTACACCGAAGATAAGAAGTAGTGCTGCTAATAGTGGAAATTTGTGTTTACTCATGTCGCCCCTCTTTTTATTTTTAGTATTCTTTTATTTAAATACCTTGTTATTGTCCAAGATTTTGTCTGCAACTTTTTGACGCTCTTCGATACTTTTTTCAGGACCGGTTTGTGTAGATACGTAACCCCTATACTTATCAAAGAATATTTTATCGGGATGCCACATTTCTTGAAATTTTTTGTCTAGACCATAAAGAGGATAAAGTTTTATGTGGGCGTGATTTACTCCAAGCCCTTCCATGACCATAGCAACTCTTTTAACACTCAATCCTTTTTCTAAAATCTTAGCGACTTTTTTTGATGCAGACAAGAAATCAAGATATTCTTTTTCAGGCATATCAAATGCATAGCTATCAAAATGATTTTTAGTAATGACTAACGTCATACCCTCGCTATTAGGCATAAGGTCCAAAATGGCTATGTGCTTCTCATCTTCCCAAATCTTTACGCTTGGAATTTCACCTTTTACAATTTTGCAGAAAATACAGTTTTCCATCTTATAATTTTTCTAATTCATATCCTTCTTTTGAGTCTTTAATATTCCAACCAAGAGATTTTAATTTTTCTCTTAATTCGTCGGATTTTTTGAAATCTTTGTTCTTCTTTGCATTCAATCTTTCTTCTGCTAAAGACTTTACCTCTTGGGGAATTTCTACATTTTCTTTTTCAAATAATTTTAATCCAAAAACTTCGTCCATTTTTTTTATTGTTTGGAATTTACCATCGGCTTTTTCATCACGAACTAATTCCCAAAGAACGGCTAGGGATTTAGGCATATTCAAATCATCTTCTATTGCTTTTTTGAATTCAGATAAATATTTTTTATTTTCCTTTTTATCATCTATTAAAGCTAGACATATATTTTTTAGTCTGGAAAGAGAAGCTTTTGCCGATTGTAAAGAATCTTCACTGAATGTCAAAGGCATCCTATATTGCGTTGTTAAACACATGTAACGATAATCCATAGGTTTGTAACCCTTTTCAGTAAGTGTTTTGATATAAACTACATTTCCAATTGACTTGGACATTTTTCCTTCAGGCATTGTTAAAAATCCTCCGTGGACCCAGTAGTTTACAAATTTTTCTCCAGAAGAACATTCAGACTGAGCAATTTCATTTGTATGGTGAGGGAAAATTAAATCTACAGCACCAGTATGAATATCAAAATGATTCCCTAAAATTTTGGAAGACATAGCCGAACATTCTATATGCCAACCAGGGCGACCTTTTCCAATTTCAGTTTCCCAAAAAACATTTCCATCTGCTTCTGTCCAAAATTTCCACAAAGCAAAATCCTGAGCATTTTCTTTATCATATTCATCATTCTTTACTCTTGCCTGCATATCTTTCGTTTTGGCTAATTGTGCAAGTTTTCCATAATCTTTAAATTTAGAAATTGAGAAATAAATCCCGTCTTCTGCTTTGTAGGCATAACCTTTCTTCATAAGAATTTTTATTATCGAGACCATTTCTGGAATAGTTTCAGTTGCTTTCAAAACATGTGTTGGTCTTTCAATATTGAGCAAATCAAAATCTTCGAAGAAGATTTTTGTATATTTTTCTGTGAAAGATTTTAGAGAAACACCCTCTCGAACGCTCCCTTTTATTGTTTTGTCATCTACGTCTGTTAAATTCATTACATGATTTACATCGTATCCTAAAAACCGAAAACTTCTTTTTATTAAATCGTTTAAAATATAAGTTCTAAAATTTCCGATGTGTGCATAATTGTAAACTGTTGGACCACAAGAATACATTCCTACTTTTCCTTCATGAATTGGCTTAAATGTTTGTTTTTTTCTTCCGAGTGTATTGTATAGTTTTAGGACCATGGAAGGAGAAAGATAGAAGGGTTTTTAAGAGTTTTTAGTCTGTCTTTTTGTAGATTTTTTTAACAGAGTAAAATATTCTCTAAAATCTTTGAAAAAATTAAAAAACGTGTACAGCTCTTTTGGTTTGTTGATCTTAAGCCCTGTCTTGGGATTATAGTAAATTACATATGCTTTTTCTATTTTCCCACCATTCTTCTCCACCTCTTTTTTAATTTTACTGTAAGTAGTCCCATAACAATAACTATCATCCGAAAACACAGATGGTTTTTGATTGAAAAGAGGACGATATTTTTTTAAAGAAATAACTTTCCTTTCTTGTCTTAATCTGCCATTTGCATAGATAATATTAAACTCTTCCCCAAATAATGATTTATGTTTTTTTATTAAACGACCAAATTCTCCAGAAACAATAATATTTGCACCTTTAGGAAAATCTTTCTTTATTTTCCTTAAGAAAAAAAATATGAACTCTTTATTGCTTTTGATAAAATCATCGACTTTTGTGAAAAACTCAATGGCAGATATTTTCTGAGTATTATATAACAAACCATACTTCCAAACTGCTTTCTTTAACTCTTTTTTTAAAAGACTCTCATTCATAGTAAAGATTATATTTTCAGTATTTTAAACTTTCCGTCTAACGAACTTCCGATATTGTAGATAACTGACTTCTTTATTTTGTCCGTTCCTGCACACTCATGTATGTGCCCGCACAGAACGATTTCTGGCTGGAACTGCTCAATTATCTTCCTTTCGAGATAAGAGCCGTAGTGCTGACCTCTAGAGGTTTTGGGAGCGTGTTTACTCTTGATAATGTCCAGTTTAGTCTTATAGGGGCAGTTGTGAGTAAGAAAAATTATTTTCCTACCGTTTGCAATTCTTTTAGCTTTTGCGAATAGTCTTTTGTATACTATTTTTCTTCGCAGATATTCTCTTCTCACTTTTAAAAAACGAAGAAAAATTTTACCGGACTCGCGATAGCTATCACTTTCCCTTAACTCTTCTTTAAAACTTTTAAAGGAAGGTATTCCCGGAGAAGTTGAAGAACCTCCGCCAATTAAAATAAAATCTTTTTCTTCTATTAGTGAGAAGTCAATCAATTTGAACCTTTTATCGGTTAATCTCCTAAAAGATTCTTTTTTTGTCTCTTTTACGCTTCCGCCCAAATCAAAAGGATAGGGTGTTGGATCCCAATTACCATGAATCGCAAAAACTGGAATCTTTAACTGTTTTAATTTCTTGATTACATTTACTCCAGTACTAAACGAGAGATTTTCTAGTCTTTCTGATTCTTTTAGTATCTTATCCGGAACTTCGTCTTCTGATTTGCCATAAAAATATTTGAAAAACAATTTTCCTATTTTCTCATTTCCACAAAAGTCTCCTGGTGAAAGAATAAAATCCGGCTTTTCTTTTTTTATTTTTTCAATCAATTTATCTGAAATTTTCCCATGAAAATCTCCAACGATAAATAGTTTAACCATACAATTAATTAAGAAAATAACGTTTTAAACTTATGGTGTAAAATCTACATCCATCTCTTCGCTTCCGTAAACTTCGCCGTTAAGAGTTACCTGAACACCATATCTAACCAAACAAATAGGATCTCCAGCACCGACGGTAAACCTTACTTTTGTTGCGTACATATCACCAGAGGCGATTGCAATGTTTTCTCCAGATTTACCTACGGAGATTAAACTTAACATTTGTTCTGCACTTTGGCCACACTTCTTTTGAACATCTGGATCTGTAACAACTACTTTATATGCAAACTTTAATTTTGAAGCTGAACCGGATTCTGAATTTCTAATACCTATACCAAAAGCCCCTTCGCCATTTTCTAAGGAAACTGAAATCTTTTTTGAGTCGGGATATACAGAAACTTTTTTTGTATCCCCATATAACTCATTCATTTGATTTTTCAATTGCTCGTCAGACATTTCTGCAACGCTTGTTGCTCCCTTGAAAATACTTCTTATTAAAACTAAACCTAAAATTAACATAGAAACTGCGAGAACTACAATAACAATTGTACTTATAGAAAGTTCGACTGCACCTCGTTTATTCATCACTCTTCTCATGAACTAACTAAATAACGGGGTTTTATAAATGTTATGAGGTTGAATTAGTTATGATAGACTCGGAGCATTTGGTCTTGAGAAAGTTAAAATTTAGCGATATAGATGATTTAGTCGAACAAGGAAATGATTATGACGTCCATTACTACGGTTTCTTTCTTATGAAATACCCGTTTACAAAAGAAGAAGCAGTTTTAGTTGTGAAAGAAGAAGACCACGTTAAAAATTTAAAAAGATTTGGAATTGAACTTAAAGATGCTCCTGTCCTGCATTCTTGCCAAAATCAGGAGTCCTCTCCTGCGAGAGGAAAAATTATCGGAGTTACTGATTTGTATAACATAAATTTGAAAAGCAGAAAATTAAAAGTAGGTTATTGGATTGGAAAAAATTATCGTAGGAAAGGATATGCGAACGAAGCAGTTAAGAAAGTAATAAAATATGCATTTGCAAATTATGATATTGATGAAATTATTGCAACAACTTTGACAGATAATGATCCTTCTATGAATCTTTTAGTTAAGAACGGATTTGTTAGAGGAAAAATTTTAAAGAACGACAGGTTTTTCGAGGGAAAATATATGGACAGTGTGCAATTTGTTTTGAAAAGAAAATAATTATTTTGTTATTATATAGCTTCCAATTAATATCAAAATACCACCAATAATTGTTATTATCGAAGGTATTTCTTGAAAGATTAACCAAGCAAAAATCACCGCAAAGACGATGTCTAGCATAATAACTATACTTCCCTTTTGAGCGTCTACTTTCCCAAAACCCTTGAATATCAAAATAAATGGAACCGCCGTGAATAGAGAACCAAGCAATAATACTATTCCAGTATCAAATAAAGAGAATTTTGGAAAATCTATAAAAAGAAGAGGAAGCACAAAGGGGATAGCAATTAAATTTTGCCAAAATGTTAATGAAACCTTGTCGTATTTTTTAAAGGTTTTTGACAATGTATAGACTAATTCCATCCCAACTC
>JBAXEZ010000053.1:0-7362 GCA_037140195.1 archaeon | reverse complement strand
GATGAAATGATTGCAGATATAGAATTGAAATTACGAGATAAATTTAGAAAAGAAAAATTAAAAGCACAGGTCAGACATAATAATGGCGGGAGAATAAAAATGCAAGAAGGAGAGGACTTTGAGTTGTCTAAATCAGATGTTGAATTTTTTTATTATGAGGATGAAAAAACTACGTATGCCGGATGGATAGAACAAAAATATTCTTATAAAGATATTAAAGAAAGAGATATGCAAAAGCCCATTAGAAGAGAAGAACTAGCGATTTCCCCTCGTTTGTCAAAAATTTTAATTAATCTTTCTCAAGTTAAAGAAGGAGAATTACTGGTCGATCCTTTCTGTGGAATTGGAGTTATTGTGCAAGAAGCAGTTCTAAAAGGAATAAATTGTTTCGGGGTTGATAAGGATGAACGAGCTATAGAAGGCGCAAGAAAAAATATGGCGTGGCTTTCTTCCAAATTTAAGTTCACGGGTCATGCTAGATTCTTTGTGGGCAATTCTGCCAAAATGCCACCGGTAAAAATATATGGAGTTGCTACCGAGCCAGCACTTGGCGTGCTAGTAAGAAAGAAAATACTCGATGCTGCTGCAGGAAATTACCTTAAAGAATTTGAAACATTAATTATCCCTATCTTGAAAAAAATAAAAAACTTGAAAACTCCCGATGCAAAAATTGTTTTAACAATGCCGTTTATAAGAAAATACTCCGCTAGTATTTATAGAATTACAACTGCTACAGGATTAAAAGTTTACGAATTAGATGAGAAAGTTCCCATGCCAATAAAAGAAGTTAGGGAAAAACAATATGTCGGAAGAGAAATACTGATTTTGGTATAAAGAAAGATTTATAATTAATATTTAATATGTATTTTAGAGGTGATGGCTAGGAATCGCCTAAGAATTCTGTAGATTAAAATGGCAAACGAAGCAATTACATTGGAACATTTAGGAATTGAAGTACAAACTCCAGAAAATTTTGTATTTCATAATGAAGGGTACATGAGCTTTAGTAGTTTCTTGGATAGTATTTGTTTGAATAGATTTGGAAGACGAGCAACATATAGAGAAATGATGAGTTACTCGTTGGCAAGATTTGATGGAGCATATTTTGACTATGAAATAGAGAAGTCTGGTCAAAAAACTAAGCATGCTCATATATTTGTTAGTACAGAAATAGAACATTTATCTCCATTAAATCTATTTACGTATGGCCATGAAGAAACTCACTTAATTTTGAATAATATTCCCCATGGTAAAAATTTATTAAAAAAATTACTGGAGACGGGGACAAACACAGGAGGATTTGAAGAAATAACTAATGAAGAAACTTTAGCAGACTTAGGGGGATTTGCATGTCTTCATTCAAAGAAAATTCCTATAGGCGATCTACAAAATTCACAATGGCACGATTTCCTAGAACAAGGTAAAAAATTTGAGATGCTGGAAAAACCAGAATATATTGAAGCATTAGATTTTTGGACGAAAAGATAATTATATTTTAGCACTTGCCCAAAGAACTTCGAAATAACTTTTGTAGGCTTCGTAAGCAGCTTTATTTTTTATGATTACTGCTTCAGGAACGTCAGTCCATAGAATTAATGCAACTTTATCTGCATAAATATTAGTTGTGATTGTTTGCTCTCCAACAATTTTTGGAAAATATCTAACATTAGTTGTTTTGCTTGGATGAAGAGTTTTTTCTTTGTCTCTTCTTGCTATATGCCTTATTTTAATTTTATTTTTTTCTAGCCCTTTTATGAAATGGGGTAAATAATAGGGCATCTTCTCTTCAAACTTTCCAGAAGAATCAATAACTAGATTTTCTTCGTTTTTTGCACTGTTTAAAATATCATCAAAGACTGTTTTTATTCCCTTTAAACCCTTATACATATTTACTTGCGATTTTTCTTCTGTGTTTTTATACATATCTTTTAAATTTAATAAAACTGAATCTACTAGCTCTTCTTTTTCTTTTAAATAATTCTTTAGTTTTTCAGGATTTGCTGCTGAAAATTTCTTTCTATTTGCTTCAATAGAATAACTGATTAAACCTTTTTTTAGAAGAGCTTTGAGTGAATCATAACTCGCACTTCTATCTATGTTTGATTCTTTTGCAATCTTTCCAGCCATGCTTGGTCCGAGCTTCAGAAGAGTTAGATAAATCTTAGATTCGTTGTGACCTAAACCAATCTTTTTTAATGTTTCACGAACTTGTTCGAAATCCATTATAATGTTTGCTCCCTGAATTTACCTTGATATTTTGCTTTACCCTTACATCCCTCCAAAACCAATTGGCAAATTTTTACGCCCGGCATCAATTTGATTGTGTGGTTACTGCAATTAAAGATTTCTAGAACCTGATGATTGGATATTCCCGGAGCAATGAAGGGTGCGGTAATATGGCTCATTAAACCAACTCTTGCAAATCTAGAACGAGAATTTAACCAACCGCAAATATTTTCTGGGAAAGTTATTTTTTCTTTAGTTATTCCTAGGACCAACTCTCCCGGTTTTAGGATGTATCCTTTTGAAATATCTAGCGTCTTTGTTATTTTTTTATAGTCTACGTTTTCTTCCACAAGAATAGATTTATTCGTGAATATTCTTAACTCTTTATCTAAAGTTAAATCAATTGATGCTGGGCCGACTGCCCTTTCGTCAAATGGAACAACGTTAACATTTCCCTTTTTTATTTGTTTTAGAATTTCCGGTTTTGTTAATATCATAAATGTTTTTAGATTAGTGTCTTTTTAAATCTTTCTAAACGTTGTAGCTATATCTACAACAGAAATTTATTTAGTCTTTTTCCCGAAATATTTTAACTAAACATGCAGGAGGAAAAATAAAGCAATAAAAACAAAACATGGATGAAGAAACAATAAGATTAGTAAAAATGTATGGACTTGACAACCAAGCTAGGGAAATGCATAAGAGAGAAATGCACGAAACGCATATCAAAGGAATCTGTGAAAGAATAAATAGGGAAAATAAAGGATACCTGGCGAAATATGTAGAAAGAAAAGCAGCCAGAGTAGTGAAATGTCCAAGGTATGCAAGTGATCATGAAATGCACGAATATGAATGCAAGACCAAACAAACAATATTCGACTACCTGGGTGAAATAGCTCTTCTCCCAAATCTTAAACCACAAAACAGGGAGAGGATAGCAGGACTAACTGCTTATCTGTACATACATAAATCAGTCTTTAATGACTTAGAGAGCCATACTAGAGCAAACGAGTTACTTAGTCCGATATACGGAGCTGAAACTGCGAGAGAAATAATCAGAGAGTGGGATCACTGGATAGACTACTACTTTGATAGATATAATGACATATAAGAAAAGACTTCGGGCCTGCACTGAAGCGGCCCTTTAAACTCACAGAAGAGCGCCAGCAGAGGGCGATAAACCACTGCAAATACAACGGAGGAAAAATAAAGCAATAAAAACAAAACAATGGAAGAAGAACAAATATTGCAACATCTGTATAAAATAACTGGCATGACTTCGCATCTAAGAGAAAAACAAGATTTGAGGGAAAGAATAGGAAGAAATGGCTTGATAAATGAAATTAATTCTCTTTGGGAAACCTACACAGAAGATCGCGAGATACAGAGACGTAGAGAAATAATGCGAATATACGCGGAAGGAAAGAAGGGCGGAATTGCTGAGGGACGTTCTGAAACGAGAGGTAATGGATGGGTCTGGACAGGTGCGGGGAATTAACAAATAAAACATGGAAACAAAAAATAGTCGAGAAGAAAGATTGTCACCGAACGTAAGGAAGTTACTTGAAGACACGAGAAAAAAATTTGCCCACAGCCCTGGCAAAGCTAGGAAACATCTAAGCTCGGTAAATCCTCAGGAAATGACAATGTATGACCGGCAAAAAATCGGAAGGGAAATATTGATGCGATATAATGGAGGATTGTGGCCATCAATAAGCCATGAGGAAGATTTCCTAAATGGAATCCAACAAAAGTATGATTTGCCAATAACCAAATACAACCCAAATTCTGGGAAATATGAAAAGGTTATGCCTCTAATCGGAAAAGAGAGAATATGGGTACACAAACGAGCAAGTGTAGCTGAAAGAGAAATGACTAACCTTGTAAATATAAGCCATTCAGAAAGATTGGACTTCCTGAATGACAGGAGATTGGATGACAGCTTCAGAGAAGCAGTAAGTAAATACACTAAACTAGATATGACTTCCAAGACAATAGAATGCTACGATCTGAGAATAGCATATGCAAGAGAAACCCAGGATCAAGATACAGGGTACTTAGTAGAAAAAAGAAACAAACTACTTGAGACAAAGTAATAAAAAATTAACTTAGCTCGCCTAGCAAGCGAGATTTTCTTTTTTAAAAACAAAAAAATTATTTTTTACCTTTCCACTTCTCGTGCTCAAAAACATTAACACCTAACTTATTCAAATTCTTGTAGATGTTTGCTATTGGAAATCCTACGATGTTTGCGTAGCAACCTTTTATGCTTTCAATAAATATACTTCCCAGCCCTTGAATTGCAAATGCTCCAGCTTTATCTAATGGTTCGCCAGTTGCGATATAACTTTTTATTTCATCATCAGTTATTTTTCTGAATTTTACTTTTGAGACTTCATAGTCTTTTATTTCCTTTTTTGTTTTACAATCTATTATTGAAACGCCTGAATAGACTTTTAATTTTTTACCAGAAAAACTTTTTAGCATTTCGTATGCCTTTTCTTTAGTTTTGGGTTTTCCTAGCTTCTTTCCCTTGAATGCAATAAATGTATCGATACCAATTACTATTCCATCTTTTAATTTATCTGCAACGTCTTTTGCCTTTCCGTATGAAAGTTCCATTGCTAAATTTTTAGGTGAGAGTTTCATAGTCATATCTTCCTCGTAGCTACTTGGCATGATTTTGAAGTCAAGTCCCATTTGCTGAGCCATCTCTACTCTTCTCGGACTAGTTGATGCTAGAATTATTTTTTGTTTAACCATCTTTTATCTATGAGTTTTATTTAGTATTTAAATTTTCTTAAAAAAAAGAAAATCACCTCTTTTTGTATCTTTGTTTCTGCTGTGATTAGACCAACAAAACTCATTAAGATTTGTTTACGACTCCGAACTCATCCATATATGGTAAACAAACCATGGCATCCACTCTTTCTGCATCTTTGAAGTAAGAATAAGAACCTATAGACTTAATTCCTTGGTTTATCGTTTTATGAAGACCTCTGCTAATGCTAAAAGAAAATATTCTCTCAACAGATCGATTAATTAGCTTAACTATTTGCTTTTCTTCTTTGGTGTCTTCATATGAGTAATTTTCATAGTCTGATTCGCTACCCAATACCCCAAGTATTTTTTCTGCGCTTTCACTACCAGATTCTCTTATAAAATCTATTATCTTAGAATCTTTTATCTTAAGGATTTTATGCATAAAACTATGGCGACAGGTAGGTTCTTGCCGAGGGATTTGGTATCTGTCCAACACTCGATAAGTAATTCCAAAAGTGGTAGGATAATCTTCATACCTTCCTATTGCAGTGTCTCCTATTGGAATATTTCTACTATCTCCACAAACCTCTATTACTTTCCTAAAAACGATAGGATGCTTATATTTTTGTGCGGCTTCATGAAACTCTTTTATTTCTTCTTGATAAAAAGCCTCCAGTGGTAAAACTTTCATCTTCTCTCACCTCCTTTCAGATTATTGATTTTTTTCATTTTATTTCCTTGAAAAATTGATGAAAAAACACTATAATAAAATATGTTGTAGACTATGCCACAACAGAAATTAATATACCTATTTTCTTAGAAATAATTAACTAAACATGGGAGAAAAAACAAAATGAAAACTGAAGCAATAACTAGAATGCTAGACAATAGAGCCAACCCTCTAGAAACGGTATTCTTGCTAGACGCTGAAATCGGAGGCATAACAAGTGCGAAATGGAATCCCGGTGCAGGACAATACAAGGTCTATAACCATACAGCAGTAATAGCCTTGCCCGTCAGAGGAACAAACAGAAAACAAGAAGAAGCACTCCAAGAACTGGCAACTCTCGCCTACTGGAAAGCACAGAAAAATGGAAGCTATCAGGCTGGAGAAATACCTCTTGGAAAAAACTGCTCTTCGAAACACCACAAGCAAGGATTCAAAGAATACACGGAAAGACTACTTGCAAAATACTCCGCCTAAAAATAGAAAAAATGAAAACACTCACAAGAAATAGAATGCTTGAAAAAGATGAGGCAGAATTTTGGTCTGAAAGAAGCCAAAAATATGAATATAATAGGATGCAATTTGACTTGAAGTTTAATAGACATACGCACAGAGAGTCTAGAGGATATCCTCAATTTGAAATAAACTATCTTGAAAAAGTTTTAAAGAAAAAATTATTCTTAAATAAAGAAACTACAGAAAGCGTAACGAAAATATTGGCAAGAAAATATGTGCACTGCGGAGGATACAGAGACACAACTCGTCCGACAGCACTACTCCTAACTTTTTACGATAAGAATATGGCTAGTGCGATGATTACACTTTGGAAAGAAGAAAGAAGTCAAATAATTGATGAAACAGAAGATATCTAGCTAAAAAAGAGGTGATTTTTTTACATATCGACTTTCTTTTGAGGCGGATTATCTTCTAAAGATTTTACGAGTTCAGAAACTTCTCTAGCAGCGTCTGCGTTTACAGATAAAGAATCAATTCCTTGTCCAACTAAAAACTCGACCATTTCTTTTTTAGAAGCAGCTTGGCCACAAATAGATGTTTCAACTTTAAATTGTTTACATTCTCTTATAACTTTAGAAAGTTGTTTCAAAACAGCCCAACCAAGTTCGTTATATAAATATTGAACAGCATCGTTTCCTCTATCTATTGCTAAAGTATACTGAGTTAAATCGTTTGTTCCAAAAGAAATAAAATTTATTCCCTGTTGACAGAAATCTTTAATTAAAATTACCGCAGCAGGAGTTTCAATCATTAAGCCCCATTTAATATTTGGGTTACCTATCATTTCTAATTCTTCTAAAATCTTCTTAGCAGCTTTAACTTCCTCTAAAGAAATAATCTGAGGGAACATTACTCCAAACTTATGACCTTTGTCTGCAAGTTCTTTCATTGCTAATAATTCGGCTTTGAAGAGTTTTGGGTGTTTTAAGGAGAAACGTATACCGTGCAAACCAAGCATAGGATTTCTTTCTATTTCTTTTGGTGCTCCTTCCAAATTAGCGTACTCATCAGAACGTATATCTGAAGTTCTTACCCAAATTTCTTTTCCTATAAAATGCTCAGCGATTTTTTCAAATCCTTTCTTAAGCATGGCTTGATATTCATCTATTTTCTCATTATCTTCATAATAC
>JBAXEZ010000052.1:0-7437 GCA_037140195.1 archaeon | reverse complement strand
ACGGCATACGATATATAGTACGGTCTCGTGGGCTCGGATGATGTGTATAAGAGACAGGTATATAATAGTTGTATTAATCAATTTGTTTTCAACATCCAGAGAAAACTTACGTTTCTCATTATCAATAATCGTCTTTTTATCGTTTAATACTTTCTGAAATTCTTGTTCGGAGAAATGAATCTTAAAAAGTTCATTTAATTTATTTAACTTCTCTTGCTCTTTCTTAATTTCTAAATCTGATCCAGCTGATTGCAAAGCCAGTTCCGCATTCTTAACTCTTTCGACCAAACGAGATTTATTCAAATTAAATTCTCCAAGAATACTAGAAAAATGTTCTTCAATTCTCAAAGTTTCCTTATTCAACTCTTCATCGAGTATTATAGAAATTTCTTCAACTTTTTTATCAAGCAGTTCATGCAAAATATCCTTCGCCACATCATAATCTTTCGCCAGATGTTCAGTAGATGCTTCTTCAACTTTTCCTTCTTTTACGTCATAATCTTTTAAATCACCCTTAACAATTTTTCCTTCATGAACATAAATTTCATTCATAACTTGCTCAATGTTACTTAGATATCTAAAAGTAGTCAGAAAAGTAAATCGAGAAAAATAATTATTCTCATGTTTCTTCTCAATTTTTGCAACAGAACAATTTCTCAAAGGAATCTTTTCCTTAATGTTTGAAGGAAACTCAAAATCAATTTTTAAAAGAGTTTTACTAGGATTCGTTTTCAGATAATCCCTAATCTTACGGTATAATTCAGAGTTAGAATCAATAAAAATACCATATCCATTATTTACAAAATTAATTTCTATATTTTCGTTAATTCCGAAAACTTTGCAGACTTTCTCCGGAATCTTTTTTATAGTAATAGAATTACGTGTCTCACTAATATCACATTTGAGACTTTTAAAAAATCCAAATAATATTTGCTTAATTTCTTCTACCATCTTTTTAATTAGACTAAAATAGGGGTTTTTAAGAATTGTTGAAGTGAAATGTTAATTATTTATCCAATATTTCTTTATTTTTTAATTCCATGTCTTTATATTCTTTTATTCCCTTATCAACAATCTTAGCAATTCCAGCAACATCTTTTGCGAATAATTCTAAGTTATGCCTCGAATCAATAAATGACATCATCAGCCGTTCTTCAATTTTATTTTTACCATATTCGCCCTCACCATCTATTCCTAAATTAAATAAAATAATTGGAAGTTCGCCAATAACAAGACCAACACAACACATCTTGTTAATAATCAAATCAACTACATATTCTTCCATTGTATCTTTTGTTGCCAAAGAATAGACATGAATTTCTCTTTTCTGTCCAATTCTATCAAGTCTACCAATTCTTTGCTCTACGGACATCGGATTCCAAGGCAAGTCATAATTTATTAAATTCCTACAAAATTGAAAGTTCAATCCTTCCGCACCAGTATCAGTAGAAATCAAAACATCCGCACCGCCAGTCTTAAACTCATTGATTCTTTTAGTCTTTTCCTCTCTATCAAGCCCACCCATAAATTCCACAATTCTCAAATTAAACGGAGCAAGTTTCTCAACAATATACCTTAAAGTTGTCGGGTGTCTGGTATAAATTAAAATCTTTTCGTCATTACTTCTCGCCCTAATTTCTTCAACAACTTTAACAAGAGCCTCAATTTTAGAATCAACTTTTAACTTTGCATAATCTCTCAAAATACCTTTAGCAAACTCCCTAGTAGTTTCGTGATAAATATCATCCGAAGCGATTCTCTCCAAACTTTCAATAGCTGATTTAGAAGACGAAGTAATCTTTGGCAAAATAGCAAAAACAGCCAGTAACCCATTAATTTGATTTCCCGAAGCCAAAAAGTATTTAGACTTAATCAACTCGCAAATATTATCATAAATAATCTTTTCCTCTTTTGTCAAATCAACAGAAATAATTTTCGGAAGTCTTGGTTTATAGTCAATTCCAATTTCAGAACGTTTCCTTCTAACCATGAGCTCACCAAGTTTTTTTCTTAACTCCAAGGGATTCAACGGGTGTCTTTTATTACCCTTATACAAAAACTTATTTCTAAACTCTTTTACTGTTCCCAAATGCCCTTTCTTCAGCAAATTAAGTAGATTATATAACTCAAGTAAATCATTCTGAAAAGGAGTAGCAGTCAAAAGCAAAAATCTCTTTTTCTGAAGTTTATCTACGAATTTCCAACGTACAGTATTTCTTTCTTTCAACTTATGCGCTTCATCCACAATAACCAAATCCCACAAAATTTCATGTGCAGGTTTATGTCTAAAATCTCTAGTAAAATTGTCAAAGATCTTTACTCTGTCCAAAGAGGCAATCGCAAAGTTCATTTTATCCCAGTCTTCTACAGATTCAATAATTTCAAAGTCAATCTCAAACTTCTCTTTTAGTTCTGCAACCCACTGATCAACGAGCGATGGAGGAGTCAAAATCAAAATCTTCTTAGCAAAACCACGAACAATATTTTCTTTTAGAATAATTCCAGTAGTAATTGTTTTACCGAGTCCTACCTCATCAGATAGCAAAGCCGACGTATTCATATCACGAATAATCTTTAATGCGCCTTCTCTTTGATGTGGCAAATCATAACTTAAATTCTTTTTAATCATATTATATGAAACAAGTTCGCTAATCTTTTCATCTTTCTCAACTTCCTGCATTTCTTTTTTTAAATCCAATAATTCAGGAGATTCAAAATTAGCAAATGAATCAGAGTCCTTACTAAACAAATCTAAGTTCTCCGAAAAATGTTCACTTACCACTATCCTCTTTTTGTTTTCCATATTAATCGAGAAATTTCCTAGTTTAAAATGTTAACTGCAATTTGCCCTTATTCTTCCAAGAACCTCATCCAAACTATTTTCAAAAGATTCTCCAGAGTCGGCATGCCTAACTATCGTCTCTTCTAAACAACCAGTTAATTGGGTAGGAAAATAAACAGAAAAAAGCCCGTTTGAGGTTTTGTCTACGTCAGTACTTACAACGCCCACCTTCCCATATTTTTCTGCAAACTCCTTAGCTAAATTACATGCTACCTTATCTACTTCTGCCTCTCCCAATAGAGCCTTCATAGTCCAATGCCGAGTTTCCCCAAGAAAATCCACTGTACGAATAGTTAATTCACCTAGAGGAGTAAGATTATAATTAGGATTAAAGACAGAATCATCTTGAGAAGGAAAGCCCTTAAAAGAAGAGTCCTTAAAATTCAGATTCACACTACCTTGAACTGGAGTGATATAAAAAACATCAGATGCCCAATCAACCTTTTTAGCAAAGTCCTGATAAAATCGGTAGCCAAAGACGCGAGTTCTCCAGTCCATAGATGGCAAACCCGACACCCCTAAATTACGAGTAACTTCTATTGCGGAATCTAGATTGTACACGAAATTTTGTACCATGGAAAATCAATTATTATTGTCTTTTTAAGGATTATTGTAACGAAAAATAACTCTAATTGAACATTATTCTCAGCAATATAAATACTTAAAAGCACCCAAAACCTACCCAAATTATGGAAGGTTCAACTATGTTAGACAGTATATTGACAGACCAGCTAAAGAAGCCATTTACTAGAGTATTCCCTGAAGAGGCTATGTTTTTAGCAAATGCGACAAAAGAGCAATTTGGAACTAAAGGTTACAAGGACCTAAGCTATGAAAGACTATACGAGTCCATAAGAACTGCCTTTGCACACCCTGACTCCTCAAGAATGCAATTTGCGCTTAGCAAACACGAATTTCCAAACGTTTGGGATAGCTATTCACAGAATATAACCGGGCCACAAAAAGAAAAAGTAATTATTCTTCCACGAAGATTAATTAGGACCACAAGAACAGCCTATGAACCTTGGCCAGTAGTACGAGGAGCAAAAGAATGGGAAAAGGCAAGATTTGAAAGAAAAGTAAGGGGATATGACTCGAACATTGTAGCAAGAGACGCTAGAGACCTTCTTTTAGAGATATTGCAAGATGCAGCTATACGAAACGTAAACTATGCTCTTATGGGTACTTTTGTAATCGATAATGCAGATGAAGAAGGACAATATGTCCTACATGACAGTAAAGGAAAATTCATTAAGAATACAAGATTACCATGGATAGTAGTTCCTGGAGCAACACCCGAACAAATAAAAATAATAGACAGTTTCTGCGACAAATATCAAATCCCTAGCAAAGAAACAGTTGATCGTCTTTCCGGTAAAATTGATTAGGGCCGATGAAAGTATTAGATTTCTTTACTATCGCTCAAGTAGCTAATTCGGAAGGAAGATTCGTCCCAACAACTCAACAAATTCTGATAGATAGATTAAATGGATTAGGTGACCAGAAAGAGTATAGCTCTGATTTAGTACTTTACGGCCCGGAAAACCAAGGTGATTTTATTAGCCTGATTAGAACAATCGATGACTTTGGAAATCAAACTTCAATCGGCGAAGCAATTTCTAACGCGCTACTTACTGGAGAAGAAAACTATTTGTCCCCAATTCTATCAAACCCAAAAAGACGAACCCCCTATACGGATAATGAAAGACTTTTAGCAAGTAGTCAAATAGTTCCAGACAACGAAACAATTTTTAGGTTTTCAAGAGTAGAACTAATAACAAGTTTAGGACAACCACTAACTGCAGAAGAGATAGTCTCCAATAAATTTTATCAAGTCCTGGCAAGAGATCAAGAATTATTAAGAACCTATGCTTATCGTTTTGTAAACCCGGGAATAATCCCTATAGGAGGACCTGCTGCCTCTTTTACAAAAGTGTTTAATCAACCAAGAATTAAGGGAATTTTAGTAGACTCGGCAAAAAATGGCACACATCTCAGTACAACAGTTCCAATGTATGAACAAAAGCAAGAAAATTAAATTTTCTTATATCTCATTCTATAAAAATTAATAAAATTAAGCTAGTAAGAATTTCAATAACTCGTAAACTAAGAACGCAGGCCAAACCAATGCTTTCAAAAATCCAAGTACTCCGACCCAAAATCCGCTTGCTGTAGAAATATAATAAACTGCTGCTCCTATAAAACCTAACCCGTATATGCTGCCACCACAAACACCGCAACCTTTAGAAGTACTACATGAACAGGAATCATCACAATCACAAGACTCTTTTTTACCTTTTTTCATATAATTAAAAAGCTCATTAACTATTTAAAGCTTTCTAAAAAAAATTTATTTAACAAAAACAAAAACTATTTAATCTGTAAATCTAACAAAACAAGATGAAAACACAAACAGAGATACTTTATGAATTAACACTAGTAGCTGGAGAAGATAAGCCTCATGTATCTGTAATGGGAGTAGACTATCATCCAATTTGGCACATAAAAACAAAAGACTCTGAAAAAGAAAGCCAAATAATAATTGAAGGACTTTCAAAAATAGTTGAATGCACAGAACAAGACATGAGATTTCCTCCCGCAGTAAGGGTCGTTCAACTTAAAGGAGAAGAACCAAAAGCATTTCCCTTGTGGGGCTATGAAATAGAATAAACTATCTTTTCCAACATCTATATTCTTTTAAATAAAGTTAGCTAACAATTATAATGAAACTAATAAGAAAGCAGCGAGAAATGGAAAAATTACCCTATGGAACAGAAATAGATCTAGGACTAGGCTTTCCTGCGTATTATTCTAATCGAGGCACAGACAATGGGAAAAAATGGGGAACTCCAATTTTTTGGACCCTCAGAAGAGAAGAAAATTCAATTTTAGAAGAGGAAGTATGGTTTGGAACTAATCCTCAAATTGGGACAGTAACAGTCCATGACAAAGGACTTTCAGGAGATTATGAAAAATTAGATAGCTGGTTAAAAGGTGTGACCGCAAAAGCATTTTAATTTAAAAATTAATTAATCATAATATTTTGACCAGTAATATTCTTTGATTCATCTGTAACTAAAAAGAAAACTCTATCTGCAACGTCCTTGGGATCAATAAGTCTTCGATCCCTAAGAGTCGATAATGTTTTCTCCACTTCTTCCTTGGGAGCACGAAGCCAATAACCCACATTTACAGGCCCAGGAGAAATAGCATTTGCTCTACCAAATGGAGCAAGTAGTCTTGAATAGGCTTGAGTAATATTTACAAGACCTGCCTTCGCAGCAGAATAAGCTAAAGCATCTGATTGCCCCGAAGTCGAATAACGAGAAGCAACATTAACAATAATACCTGATTTTTGTTTTAGAAAAATGTCCACTACATATTTTGAAACATTCATAGCAGAAATTAAATTATCTTGCAAAGTCTTTTCCCAAACTTCAGAAGAACCATTCCATTCATCACCCTCAATGTATTTATCAACATTATTAACCAAAATATCTACTCTGCCAAACTTTTTTGTAATTGCTTCTATCATCTTTTTTACTTCTTTTTCATTAGATGCATCGCATTCAATTAACATTCCTTCAGAATTTTTACTAGTTTCTTTGAAAACTTCTTTTGCCTCTTTTTCAGATTTAAAATGATTAATAATTACGTTAGCCCCCTCTTTTGCAAATAGTAATGCAATTTCTTTTCCAACTCCCCTACTCGAACCTGTAACGAGTGCCACTTTATTCTTAAGCTTCATAAAAATACAAAGAAACTCAACTATTTAAGAGTATTGAAGAACAAATTGTTTGTTTATTTTAGTTATTCCCGAAAATTTTCGTAAGTCTACCTTCCGCTTCCCGAAAATTTTTAGCACTTACTCGAAGAAATATCCCCGATGGAGCTTCATCAAAAACCCCTGGTATGTGATCAATTTGCCCGCTTTCTCTAGCAAGAACCATTATATTCTCGTTAGCAATATTCATTAAATAAGCATCATCACTACCGGTAGCAACACATGCAGGTTTAATGTAATGTCCTTCCTTTAAACATGTAGCCATACTATTCTGTGTCCTTAATTTAGATTTAGTATCATAACTAGTATCCCTTCCTTCAGGCGCATAAACTCTCCATTCTTGTTTATCTTCCATTTTAATAATCGAACATAAAATTTTTCATTTTTAAACCTTTACATTTGGTCTTTCAACTACAAAAACCGTCGGAAAATTGTTCGTGTTAGTTTGAGGCATAATAATGTTCAGAGTATACAATAATTTTTCAGAGAAGATATTTTTATGTAAATATTCTGCTAAACTATTGATACAACCTATAGATGAATAAAACAAATGTTCAATCGCGGTGAAACTATAAGACTCTTGCTTAGAAATTACTTCGGGTATCTTCAAAGATTTTATCCTTTTTTCTTCTTTATCTAATTCAACAATTAAGTTATGACTCAAATGATTTCTAACATTATTCAAAATTCTGAAAGTATTGAACAAGTCTTCATTGAATTCTCCAGTAGAATAAACTAATCTTAGTTTCTCCATAAACTCCATATCCTTACTATCAAAGTTCTTTTTATTTTCATTTAAACCCATATTTGT
>JBAXEZ010000051.1:0-7507 GCA_037140195.1 archaeon | reverse complement strand
TATTACTTTAGTAATTAATCTCGGTGCGAAGGCGTTTCTTACGGTGGCTGCTGCTTAACTGAAAGTTTTCTAAATATTTAAATAGTCTTTAGATTTTTGTATATTATGAGGTTAAAAAAAGGTTTGAATAAGCGTGGTTGGATTAGAATTACGGAAGCAGTTGTTGCTATTTTGATTATGGCTAGTGTTTTAATTGTCCTTTATACAAGTGAACCTCAGCAGGTTAGTTATTCTGATTATGTTTATGATTTACAGGTTCGTCTTTTGATGGATGTTGCAGATAGTGCTTCACTGCGAAACGCTACTCTTTATTCTAATGGGACACAAATAGATGATAAATTGATTGAATATTTTAATAATAGTGTTCCTTTAAACTTTAATTATACAATTTATGTGTGTAATTTAAATGCTACTAGTTGTAATATTAAGATTGACACAACTAGAGAAATTATGGTAGAAGATAGAATTATCAGTAGCAATCTTCAAAAATATGATCCTAAGTTATTGAGACTATATATTTGGGAGAAAGGTTAAAGAATTCTTTTTCTAAATATTTATATAGTTGTTTTTCGATGATTTTATAATGAAAAAATTGATGTTGGTGATTTTGTTTTTATTAGTCGGAGTTTTCTTATTTGGGTTTGTTTCTGCAGTTAATTCTGGTAATTTAGAAATTAAATCAGGGACGTTTACGGTAGATGGTGTGGATGTAACAAATGATATTGTTGGCGTTTATGTTTTACAAACAGATGGAAGTTATTTACATTCTTCTGGCGCTAGAATTAATCCTTTCGGATATGCTGTGTATTATGATTTAACCTATAATGGAGGGCAATGGATTACATATAGAGCAACAGCGGAGGGCCCCTATTATCCACTTGGAGAGGGATATGAAACAGGAATAGCGGAAGTAACATATGAAGAGGTGGCGGAGTATTGTGATTTAACTAATCATTTTGTCGATAATGGTACGGGGGAATGTGTTTGTGATTTTGGAAGAGGATATGTGCTAGATACTTCTGATCGGGGCGAGATTGCGTGTATTTCTTACAGTGCTTCTAGACAGAGAGGGTCTCTTGCTAAAGTTCAATCTTGTGGTTTTTTGAGTGAGCCGATACGTTATTTTTTAGATAGGAATATTTCAGTATTGAATGATCCTTTTTTCCAAGAGAATCATACTTGTTTTATTATTTCTAGGGATAATGTTCGTCTATATTTTAATAAAAACGGATTATTGATGGGGGATGGAAATGGTGTTTCTGCTTCCAATTTTTATGGCAATGGAATTGTAATTTCAGGTAATAATGTAGGTGTCTTGGGAAATTATTATGGGGCAGACTTTGGAAAAATAGTAGGATTCAATGGTGCGGGGATTTATGTATACTCTACTACTTTAGGTAACAAAATAGAAAATCTAATTTTAGATAATAATTATATGGGCGTTTATCTTGGTAAAAATAATACTAATTTAGATTCTATAGAATTAAATAACATTAAAGGGTCGGGTAATAGTTATGGTATTGTGGCAAATTTGCCTTCTGGAAATGCTAATATTAATTTAACCAATTTCAATGTAGGCGAATCTATTGGTGTAGACCCTTTAGGCAACCCTCTGGTTCCTTCAACACCTGTTCCATTCGTGAAAATTTCAAATTGTACGGAATTGCAAAATATTTCTAATGATTTGAATGCTAATTATGAATTGATGAACGATATTGATTGTTCTGGATTTAATTTTTTCCCCATCTCCTCTTTTAGAGGGATTTTAGATGGGCGGGGGTACAAAATAATTAATTTTAGTTTAAATTCTCCTCTAAATGATTATTCGTCTGCTTTTATTATGGACAATTATGGCACAATTAAAAATTTTGGATTTAAGAATGCTGTAGTTTTCAATATAGGGAGTGTGGCTGGTTTTGTTAATAGAAATTATGGAATAATTAATAAATCTTATTTTGAAGGTAGTGTAGGGTGTGTTATTGGGTGTAAAGGTAGTGGTGTGGAGCGTCAAACTAGGTTCTGTACTAGTAATTCTTGCCAGGCATTTGGTATGATCAGTTCTAATTATGGGATTGTTGAAAATTCTTATTCCATTGTTAATGTGACAGGGAGCGGTATTGCTTCTCTTTTTAATGGGTTTCGTGGAACGATTAGAAATTCTTATGCAATTGGCAATGCTTATTCCTCTCCTACAGGTGCTCGGGGTCTTCATGGATATTATTCTTCTAATTATAATTCTTTTGCGATTATAAAAAATAAAGGAGAATCCTTTTATTACGATGGGATTGGAAGTAATTTTAGTCAAAGCGTAGATTATTTTAAGAATAATAGTAATCAACCAATGGCAAGCTGGGATACTTCTATTTGGAATCTTACCGACGGGCAATATCCTAAATTGAAATGGCAGAATTAATGTTTTTTTAATTGAATAAACAAAATTATAAACCCTGATTCCTTCTTTAAATTATGCCATATGATATAATTGTTGGAAGAGGAGAAGGCGATAAAAAGCTTTTTGGAAAAAGGGGTTTGATTTTTTTAGGTAAAACTTACGTTACGATGGGGAGTTATACTTCTTTATCTAATCCTATTTACTTAGATGTTGCGCGAAGCCACGTAATTTTGATTGCAGGGAAAAGAGGTTCGGGTAAATCTTATACTCTTGGAGGAATGGCTGAAGCGATTTCTACTTTGGATTATGAAGAGGCACAAAATATTTCTTCTTTAATTTTTGATACAATGGGAATTTTTTGGACTATGAAATTTAAAAATCATAAAGATAAAGCGCTACTTGATGAGTGGGGACTTTCGGAAAGAAATATTCCTATAAAAGTTTATGTTCCTTTTGGATATTTTAATGATTTTCACGATAAAGGGATTCCGGTAGATGCAGAGTTTGCGATGAAAATTTCTGATTTGGCTGCGGATGATTGGATTTCTCTTTTTCAGATGAAATTTACCGATCCTGAATCTGTTTTAATAGAAAGTGTAGTTTTTGAATTAAAGAAGAAAGGAAGTTTTGGATTTAATGATATTAGAAAACTAATTTCTGTTGCAGAAAATGTTTCGCAGGATGTTAAGAATTCTACTTCTGCTTTATTTGATGCTGCGGAGAGCTGGAAAGTATTTGATGAGAAAAGTGGAACTGCGATAAAAGATTTAGTTCGTGGCGGTCAAACTACGGTTATTGATTTGTCGATGTATGCTTCTTCGGGAAGTTTTAATGTTAGGGCATTAATTATTGGACTTGTTTCTAAAAAATTATTCAATGAGAGAATGTCAGAAAGAAGAAATGAAGAAATTCAGGCAGTTCAGAGAAGTTATAACACTTTGTCGTTTACTTTGAAAAGAGAAATGCCTCTGGTTTGGATTTTTATCGATGAAGCTCATGAGTTCTTGCCGAAAGATGATAAGACTCCTGCATCTGAAGCTTTAATACAATTATTGAGGGAAGGTAGGCAGCCGGGTATTTCACTAGTTTTAGCAACGCAGCAGCCAGGTAAAATTCATACGGACGCGATGACTCAGTCTGATGTAGTTATTTCACATAGAGTTACGGCGGAGCAGGATATTAATTCGTTGAATCAAATTATGCAGACTTATTTATATGAAGGTATCAAAGAAAAAATGAATGCACTTCCAAGATTAAAAGGTTCTGCAATTTTACTAGATGATAATTCTGAAAGAATTTATCCAATTAGGGTTAGGCCTAGATTTACATGGCACGGAGGGGAAGCTCCAACTGCTGTTAGAATGGAAACAGAAGAATAAATTTCTAAAAACATTTATAAAGTTCTTAAATTCTAATTAAACATGAAAAGAAGTGTTAAGTTAGATATTAGCTGGAGAGCATGGTCTCTTATCGTTGGATTTTTTATTCTAGTTGGTTTTGTTGGATTCAGTATTGCAACAACAAATCCAAATATTATGGGTCACCCTTATGGGGATTTGGGAATTCCCGGTTGTTCTGCTGGGAAATTTCTAACATATAATTCTTCTGGAAGTTTGGTTTGCGGAGATGCTTTAACTGCAGTTAATTGGAGTAAATGTAAAGTATGTCTTTATTATCAAAATAACAATGGGGATATTAGATATGATTGCAATATTGTTACTCATTCTACTCCTACCGCTATTAATGCTATCAAACCGACAGAACCAATTAATAGTAATGATTACTTGGGTGTTTATATGGTTTGTACCGGATAATTTTTAAAATGAAGTTTAAGAAAAAATATGCCTTTGTAATGATACTAATTCTATTATTACTCTTTGTACTAGTGGTTGTAGGGGAACTTTTTTTAAGGAATACTTTACTTTCTGATTCTTCAGAAATCCCGCCAGCAGTAAATCTTGAAACAATAAACAATTCTTCAGAAATCCCTCCTGCAGTAAATCTTGAGACAGTCAGTAATTCTTCAATAGATTTTTCTAATATTTCTGTAGACAAGTAGGTATTATTCAGTTACCCTGTAGATATTAAAATAAAAAACATTTATAAAGTTCTTATTGGTTAAGTTTTTATGAAAAAGGAAGTGAATTTATTTTTATTAGTTCTCGTGCTAGGAATCTTTTTAGTTGGTAATGCAAGTGCTATTACAAAGACAGTGGTTGGAGATACTGTTATTACGGGAGACCTAGGTGTTAAAGTATTTAGTTTTAATGATTCAATGAATGAAACTTCTTTTTCTGTAAAATGGAAAGCAACTAATTTGTGTGTAGATTCTAAATGTTCTGGAATACAGGTGACTTTGAATTCTCCTAGTGGGCCGATCGGTAGTTCTAAGAGTTGGTATTTTATAGATGATAACATTAATAGTAGAACACTTGATTTGGGGAATGTGCCTTCTGGAATTTATAATTCTATATCAATTAGTATTGTGACTGTTAATCAAAATGATGGTACTCTAGCTCTCCAAATTCCTGTAGGTTTTAATCCTTCGGTAACTTTATTTTATCTTAATGTAACTGGAACAGTTTTAACTTGTGCTAATAATCCTCCTACGCCAACTTCTGTTTGTGGTACATATCCAGACTGTGCTGTGTGTACTTGCGCAAATAAATATCCTACTACAACTCCTTGTGGAACTTACCCAAATAATTGTATTGTTTGTCCTGCGGGCTCTCAGTCGACTTCTACTGATCAAACTATGTTTAGATTATATCAAAATACTAATTCTCACGCAGCTATTTGGAATATTTCTGATTATCCAATACAAGTAAACTATAGTGATATTTTTTCAGGGACTACTTATTCAAGCGCAAGCGATCCTCATGTTTGTACTAGTATTAATACTCCTATTTTCTGGCTAAATGCAATAAATAATTCTCATGTTTCTGTTAATCAAATCGTAGGTTCTTACGACATTCCAGTATGTTATGGAAACTTAAACTGTATAAATTCTTTATCTCCTTGTTCTGGGGATTATCGTAATGTGTCTAGGTTATATCAAAATAATAACTCTCATATTTCTAATGCTAGTGATACAAATTATCCAGTTTTCATTTGTTGTAAACTCGGTACTACTACTTCTTCTTTCTCAGGTAACTTAAAATGGAAGAAGATGAATGATGTGGAAACTTCCACGGCACAGGTCAATGACGATGTTGTTTTATTATTTGGGCAGGGAAATGTAGCTTACTCTATAAGAAATGAAACGAGTGAAATTCTTTCTGGATTTTCTACTGAGAATTTTACAATATGGAAAGCGAGAGCGGGAAATTATACTTTTAACATTACAAATTCTAGCGGAATTTTTTATTCTTTACCTCTAAATGTTAGTGCTACAGAAGTGGATTCTGCTCCTAGCGGCGTTAGAATTTCATCTCCCATTGATCGTTCTACATATAAAGTTGGTTCGCATATCTCTTTTAATCAGACTACTTCTGATGAGGATGATTTATTAAACCTTATTTGGGACTTGGGGAATACTAGTAAGAATACAATTGTAAATTATTCTTTGTTTGAGAAAAATTTTAGGTTGTCTACCTCTGGTGATTTTATAACTAGCTATTCTAATCCTGGTGTCTATAATATCGAGCTATTTGCTGATGAAGCTAGTAGGGATAAATTCGGTAGTAATTATACAAGTGTTATTGTTTTGAAGACCGGAATTAATGTTGTTCCGATAATTACGATGCCAGTAAGAGGAATAACTCTTCCTAATAAAACGGTTGTATTTAATGCGTCTGAAACTTATGTAGTTAATTGTGTGGCTTGCAGTGGCGCATTATGTGGTTCTGGTGATCGAGTAGGCGGATTTTATACTACCGATACTTTACTTAACTGTTCTTATGTCCATGCTCCTCTAAGTCGTAGGGGACTCGATTTACCTGCTAATTACAATTTAACTTTTACCTGGACACTCGATCCTGGAAGTGCCGATCAAACAATTTTTACAAATAAATGGACAAGTAAAACTTATTTTAGTATCGTTGAATTTATTTATAATTTTCAGGAAGCTAGAAAGCATTTTGCTAAGTTGGAGGTAACCTACTCTTAACATGGTAAATAAATTTCAAGTGTTTGGTTTAGTTTTAATTTCAGTGTTTATGTTATCGTTCGCTTTCGCAGAGATTGGAGATACTAATGTTTACTTTAGTACTGGTGGTGCAACATATTCATGTATACGGGATGTGCCTCAAGAAGCATACTGGCAGAAAGTAGATACCGGAGACAAGATTTGGATTTATAATTCTACATACAACGGTCCGAACGTTTGTGATGATACTCAATACTCTTCTGCATGGTGTTGTCCTAAGGATTTTCAATGTACCACTGGAAGATGTGTTGCTAATAATTTAACCTATTCAGGAGACTATTGTAATACTTTAAGTACTGCGGCTACTTGTAACACTTCTTCTGCTTCTTTTGCTTTTTCATTAATAGCAAAATTTAATGAGTCCTATTCTAATGCATGTAATCCTGCGAATTCTTTGTTTGGATATTTAGAGAACGGGCATATCTGTTCAAATATGACTACTTGTAGTTGTATTTGGAAATCCGAGGCATTAGGTGGTAGGGGAGCATGTTCTTTAACAATTTCCGAGGAAAAAACTTGTGAAATTGGGGGGACGGTAGGATTAAGAAATTGTTCTTGGGTAGAGAATCCTTCTTTGACTGAAGATAAATGCGGTGATGAAGGCAAGATATTTATAGTTTATCCAGCTATGGGAGTTGACGTAAACGGGGTGCCTTGTGTAGATCAGAAAGTTCCATATCCTTGTACTATTTCGGTTCAATTACCTTTCTTTGATAAATTTAGTTTTATTTTCGCCGCGCTAGCAATTGTTGGAATTTATTTTATTTCTA
The DNA here is from genome assembly GCA_037140195.1 of archaeon. Classification (GTDB taxonomy): domain Archaea; phylum Nanobdellota; class Nanobdellia; order Pacearchaeales; family GW2011-AR1; genus CABMGO01. Next base: position 198 of record JBAXEZ010000051.1, on the reverse strand, counting down.
GTAAATTAAATTTTATAAATAAACTTAAATAGTTGTAATTTATTGATTAAATATGGTGTTATTAAATAATAAAAAAGAAGTGAGCAAGTCATTTCATGTTTCGCTTGGCGAAAAAGGTTTATCTCCGGTTATCGCAACAATTTTGTTAATTACTCTCGCGTTTGCTTTAGTTGCGATTATTTTTATTTGGATGACTGG